>NZ_JBYSYW010000003.1:0-274350 GCF_058783825.1 Pseudomonas sp. FW305-96 | reverse complement strand
GCCTGGGCATGGGCGGGGGCTTCTATGACCGCAGTCTGGCCTACCAGGGCCGGCGCAAGGCCTGGAAAAAACCATTGCTGCTGGGGCTGGCGCATGAATGCCAGAAGGTGGAGCGGCTCAACCAGGCAAGCTGGGATGTACCGTTGCAAGGCACGGTGTCAGACCGTGGTTGGTACCTGGCGGCGAAATGAACCCGCGATCAGCGGTGCTGTTGCTGCGCCGGATCGACGGGCGCCTGCTGATAGGCGGCATCGAGCTTGCGCTCCCACAAACCTTGCGCGTAACCGGTGGTGACCACGCCCAGGCCGAAGATGAAGGCCAGGATCCAGAGCAGGTCCGGTTTACGTTGTTTCATTGATTGCCCCCCAAGAACAACTGTCCAGGCTCGGCGGCTTTCTTGATGGCTGCCGGAGCGTATAGCTTAAAATCGGCGCATTTTCCGACAACATGAGTCGCTAGGCAAACGTTGACGCCAACCGACTGTCGGTTTCATGCAACGAGTTATTTCAAACTCTTTCAGGAGCAGCATCCATGGCCTACTGGCTGATGAAATCCGAGCCCGACGAGCTCTCCATCGAAGCCTTGGCACGCCTGGGCAGCGCCCGTTGGGACGGAGTACGCAACTACCAGGCGCGCAATTTCCTCCGGGCCATGAGCGTAGGCGACGAGTTCTTCTTCTATCACTCCAGCTGCCCGCAACCAGGGATCGCTGGCATTGCCCGGATCAGCGCCGCGGCCTACCCGGACCCGACTGCCCTCGACCCGCAAAGCCACTACCACGACGCCAAGGCCAGCGCCGAGAAGAACCCGTGGAACGCGGTGGATGTCGAGCATGTGCAGACCTTCCGCCAGGTACTCGGCCTGGGCCTGCTCAAGCAGCAGGCGGCACTGGAGGAACTGCCACTGGTGCAAAAGGGCAGCCGCCTGTCGGTGATGCCGGTGACCGCCGAACAATGGGCCGCGATCCTCGCGCTGAGCTGATTGTGCGTCTATTGTCAGGGGTTTGATCAATATCAACGCGCCAGGATGCGCGTCGCGCCAGGATAAGGCGTGCAAGCCGCAGGATGCAGACCGATGAATCGAAAAGCCCCCAGAATCTTCGCCTCCGCCCTTGTATTGCTGTTGCTGGCGGCAGGCGGGCTGGGTTACTGGAAGTCCCTTCACGACCGCCTGCCCGAAGGCCTGAGCATGGGCAACGGGCGCCTCGAATCCACCGAAGTACAGATCGCCAGCAAGGTCCCCGGGCGCCTGGCCGAGGTGCTGGTCGATGAAGGCGACAAGGTCTCCCGCGGCCAACTGCTGGCGCGCATCGACACCCGCACCATGGAAGCCCAGCGCAGCCAGGCCGAGGCCGAGGTGATGCGCGCCCGCGAGAACTACGCCGCCGCCCAGGCCAGCGTGCAGCTGCGCCAGAGCGAACTGCTGCTGGCCAGCCAGGAGCTCAAGCGCGTTCGCGAGATCTACCAACGCAAGTTCGCCAGCCAGCAACTGCTCGACCAGCAACAGGCACGCTACGACACCGCCACCTCAGCCGTGGTCGCCGCCCGCGCCCAGCTGGCGGCAATCAAGGCCGCCATCGGCGCCGCCGAGGCACAGGTGGCCCAGCTCACCAGCGAGATCGACGACAGCAGCCTGCGCGCCCCCATCGACGGCATCATCCAGCTGCGCCTGGCCGAGCCCGGCGAGGTGCTCGGTGCCGGTGGCCGGGTGCTGATGCTGATCGACCCCAGCGACCAGTACATGAACCTCTACCTGCCCGCCGCCACCACCGGCCGGCTGACCGTGGGCGACCAGGCGCGGATCGTGCTCGACGCCCTGCCCGAGCAGGCCCTGCCGGCGAAGATCGCCTTTGTCGCGGCCAAGGCGCAGTTCACGCCGAAACAGGTCGAGACCCGTGACGAGCGGCAAAAGCTGGTGTTCCGGGTCAAGCTGCGTCTGACCGAGCCGAGCGCCGTGCCCCAGGCCAAGCCGGGCATGCCCGGCGCCGGGTACGTCCGTACCGCCGACGTGGGCTGGCCGGCCAACCTGCAATGAACGCGGCGACAGCGCTGCAGGCCGACGGTGTCAGCCACCGCTATGGCGATCTGCAGGCCCTGCACCCCCTCGCATTCAGCCTGCCGGCCGGCACCCGCTGCGGCCTGATCGGCCCGGATGGCGCCGGCAAGTCGACCCTGCTCGGGCTGATTGCCGGGGTCAAGCGCCTGCAACAGGGTGAGTTGCAGGTGCTCGGCGGTTCGATCCGCCAACGCCGCCACCGCACCGCGCTGTACCCCAAGGTCGCATTCATGCCCCAGGGCTTGGGCAACAACCTGTACCCGGAGCTGTCGATCCGCGAGAACATCCGCTTCTTCGCCACCCTGTTCGGCCTCGGCCGCGCCGAATGCGAGCAACGCATGGCCAGCCTGCTGCGCGCCACCGACCTCGAACGTTTCGCCGAGCGCCCGGCTGGCAAGCTGTCGGGCGGCATGAAGCAGAAGCTGGGATTGTGCTGCGCGCTGATCCACGAGCCGGACCTGCTGATCCTCGACGAGCCGACCACCGGCGTCGACCCGCTGTCGCGGCGGCGCTTCTGGGAACTGGTCGAACAGGTGCGCGCCCAGCGTCCGCAGCTGACCCTGCTGGTGGCCACCGCCTACATGGAGGAAGCCGAGCAGTTCGAGCACTGCCTGATGCTTGATGCCGGTCGCCTGCTGGCTGCGGGCCTGAGCCGTGAGCTGGCCGCGGCCACGCCCAGTGGCAAGCTCGATGATGCCTTTACCCACTTCCAGGGAGCCGGCCGCGAGCAGCCTGAGCCGCTGCGGATTCCGCCACGCCAGGTCGATGATGGGCCGATCGCCATCGAAGCCCACGACCTGACCTTGCGCTTCGGCGACTTCACCGCGGTCAACAAGGTCAGCTTCGCCATCGGCCGCGGCGAGATTTTCGGCTTCCTCGGTTCCAACGGCTGCGGCAAGACCACCACCATGAAGGTGCTCACCGGCCTGATGCCGGCCAGCGAAGGCAGCGCCAGCCTGCTCGGGCGCCCGGTGGATGCCGGTGACCTGGCCACGCGCAAGCGGGTCGGTTTCATGTCCCAGAGTTATTCCCTGTACGGCGAGCTGAGCGCCCGGCAGAACCTCGAGCTGCACGCTCGTCTGTTCGACCTGGCCAAGGCAGACAGTGCGCCGCGCATCGCCGAACTCATCGAGCGCTTCGACCTTGGCAACATCGCCGAGCAGCCTTCCGGCGCCCTGCCACTGGGCCTGCGTCAGCGCCTGTCGCTGGCCGTGGCAGTGCTGCACCGCCCGGAAGTGCTGATCCTCGATGAACCGACCTCGGGCGTGGATCCGGCGGCCCGCGACGATTTCTGGCGGCTGCTGGTGGAGTTGTCCCGCGAACAGGGCGTGACCATCTTCCTGTCCACCCACTTCATGAACGAGGCCCTGCGCTGCGACCGCATCTCGCTGATGCACGCCGGCCGCGTACTGGCCTGCGACACACCCCAGGCACTGCAGCGCCAGTTCCACGGCGCGACCTTGGAAGACGCCTTTGTGACCTGCCTGGAGCAGGCCCAGGACGCACCGGCCCCGGCTCAGGCCGACAACGCCTTGGAGCAGGCAGCGACCACCCCGCCGATGCTGCGCCAGGCTTTCAGCCCGCGCCGCCTGCTGGCCGTCGCCAGTCGCGAAGGCAAAGAGCTGCTGCGCGACAAGGTGCGCCTGGCCTTCGCCCTGGCAGGGGCATTGTTCATGATGGTGATCTTCGGCTATGGCATCTCGCTGGATGTGGAAAACCTCGCCTTCGCCGTGTACGACCAGGACCAGAGCCCGCAGAGCCGCGCCTACCTGGAGGCCTTCCGTGGCTCACGCTACTTCGCCGAGCGGCCGCCGATCCGCGATGCCCGCCAGCTGCACCAGCGCTTGCAGCGCTCGGAGATCAAGCTGGCCCTGGAGATCCCGCCAGGCTTTGGCCGCGATCTGCATGCCGGGCGCCAGCCGGTGGTTGCGGCCTGGCTTGACGGTGGCATGCCGTTTCGCGCCGAAACCAGCCGCAACTATGTCGAAGCCGTGCACCAGGCCAACCTCGAACAGCTCGCGGCCCTCGGACCGAACCCTGTCTCGCGCCAGCAGCCGGTACGCCTGGAATCACGCTTTCGCTACAACCAGGACGTGGTCAGCGTGAACGCCATCGGCCCCGGCGTCATGGCGCTGATTCTGGCCTTCATCCCGGCCATGCTGACCGCGCTGGGCATCGTGCGGGAAAAGGAACTGGGCTCGATCACCAACTTCTACGCCACGCCCCTGACCCGCCTGGAGTTCCTGCTCGGCAAGCAGGCGCCCTACCTCGCGGTGAGCCTGGTCAACCTGGCGCTGCTGGTGGCGATGAACCGCTGGCTGTTCGGCGTGCCGCTCAAGGGCAGCCCGCTGGCCCTGGCCTGCGGCGGCCTGGCCTACCTGCTGGCGACCACCAGCCTGGGCCTGCTGATCTCGGCGTTCACCCGCACGCAGATCGCGGCGATCCTCGGCACCCTGATCATCACCAGCCTGCCGACCATCCAGTTCTCCGGCCTGATCGTTCCGCGCTCGTCGCTGGACGGCGCGGCGGCGCTGATGGGCCAGCTGTTCCCGGCCGGCTACTTCCTCGACATCGCCGTCGGTACTTTCACCAAGGCCCTGGGCCTGCGCGAACTGTGGCCGCAGTGCCTGGCGCTGCTGGGCTTCTTCGCCGCCTTCACCGGGCTGAGCCTGATCATGCTGAAAAAGCAGGAGGCCTGAGATGAGCCGGCTCTCCCACACCTTGCGCCTGGGCCTGAAGGAACTCACCAGCTTGCGCCATGACAGCGTGTTGCTGCTGTTCCTGCTGTACGCCTTCAGCGTGGCGATCTACATGCCCGCCGCAGGCTCGGTGATCGGCGTGCACAACGCCAGTGTCGCAGTGGTCGACGAAGACCACGGCGCCATCTCGCGCAAGCTCGCCGAGTCGCTGCAACCGCCCGAGTTCCAGCCCGCCGTGGCACTGCCGGCGGATCGCCTTGACCAGGCCATGGACAGCGGCCAGTACACCTTCGTGATCAACGTGCCGGTGAACTTCCAGGCCGACCTGCTGGCCGGGCGTTCGCCGGAGCTGCAGGTCAACGTCGATGCCACGGCCATGAGCCAGGCATTCATGGGCGCCGGCTACATCGGGCGGATCTTCGAACGCGAGCTGCTGGAGTACGCAGGCCGCAGCACCAGCAGCCCGGCACTGCTCAATCCCAAGGCGCTGTTCAACCCCAACCTCGAAGGCGGCTGGTTCCTGGCGGTGATCCAGATCGTCAACAACATCACCATCCTGGCCATCATCCTCACGGGCACCGCGTTACTGCGCGAACGCGAGCACGGCACTCTCGACCACCTGCTGGTGTTGCCGCTGACGGCGCTGGAAATCATGCTGGCGAAGATCGCCAGCAACGCCCTGGTGGTGGTGGCCTGTACCTGGATTTCGCTGGAAGTGGTGGTCAAGGGCGCCCTGGGCGTGCCGCTGGCGGGCTCCATGGGGCTGTTCCTGGGGGTGACTGCGCTGTACCTGTTCGCCAGCACGGCACTGGGCATCTTCCTCGCCACCCTGGCGCGCTCGACACCACAGTTCGGCCTGCTGGCGATCCCGGTGATCATCCCGATGCTGCTGCTGTCGGGAGGCAGCACGCCGCTGGACAGCATGCCGCAGTGGCTGCAGTGGGTCATGCAGGGCTCGCCCTCGACCCATTTCGTCAGCCTCGGCGCGGCGATCCTGTTCCGCGACGCCGGACTGAGCGTGGTCTGGCCGGACGTCGCGGCGCTGGCCGCGATTGGCCTGATATTCTTCGGCGTGGCCCTGGCGCGCTTTCGCCGCAGCCTCGCCGCCTGATCACTGCACGATCAGGTTGTTGAACAGCAGGTCCTCGACGATCGGCTTGCCCTCTTCGGACTCCATCACCTGCTGCACCTGTTTCAGGGCTTCCTGGCGGAGCTTTTCCTTGGCCTCGACGTTGCTCATGTTGTCCAAGCCCTGCTGGGTGAACAGCGCCACCAGCTGGTTGCGGATCAGCGGTTCGTGGTGCTTGACCGCCGTGGCGGCGGCATCCCCGGTCACGCGCAGGGCGACGTCGGCCTTGTACACGCGCAGCTTGGGGCCGCCGTCGAGGGCGTAGTTGCCAACGAAGGGCGGGCTGAGGCTGATATAGGCGACCTTGGGCTCGCCTTCCTTTTCCTCGGCCATGGCCGCCGCCGGCAGCATCAGGGCCAGCACCATCAAGATCCACGCTTTCACGAATTCGCTCCTCATTACAGTTGCCGCCAGCTTACCCAGCGCGCCGGCCAAACCCAAGCCCGGGCTTATGCCGGCTCATCAGGGCCGACCATGCTCGTTGACCCTCGGGGCGGCCCTCCTACACTTATCGGCCACCACACGCAAAGGAATAGCCCTGATGAAAGCCTTGTTGTGCAAAGCCCTGGGCCCGGCGCGGGACCTGGTCCTGGAAGAGGTCGCCAGCCCCGTGCCGAAGAAGAACGAGATCCTCCTCGACGTGCACGCCGCAGGGGTCAACTTCCCCGACACCCTGATCATCGAGGGCAAGTACCAGTTCAAGCCACCGTTGCCGTTCTCACCGGGGGCGGAAGCCGCCGGCGTGGTAGCCGCGGTCGGCGAGAAGGCCGGCGCGTTCAAGGTTGGCGACCGGGTCATGGCCCTGACCGGCTGGGGCGCTTTCGCCGAGCAAGTGGCGGTACCGTTCTACAACGTGCTGCCGATGCCGGCGGATATGGACTTCACCACTGCCGCCGCGTTCGGCATGACCTACGGCACCTCGATGCACGCCCTCATCCAGCGCGGTCAGCTCAAGGCCGGTGAAACCCTGCTGGTGCTCGGCGCCTCGGGTGGCGTCGGCCTCGCGGCGGTGGAAATCGGCAAGGCCCTCGGGGCACGGGTGATTGCGGCGGCCAGCAGTGCCGAGAAGCTGGCGATTGCCAAGGCGGCTGGCGCCGACGAGCTGGTCGACTACAGCCAGGCCAGCCTCAAGGACGAGATCAAGCGCCTGACCGGCGGTCAGGGCGTGGATGTGATCTACGATCCGGTCGGTGGCGAGTTGTTCGATCAGGCTGTGCGCGGGCTGGCGTGGAACGGCCGGTTGCTGGTGGTGGGGTTCGCCAGCGGGACGATCCCGCAGTTGCCGGTGAACCTGGCGCTGCTCAAGGGCGCGGCGGTGGTCGGGGTGTTCTGGGGCGCCTTTGCCCAGCGCCAGCCGGAGGACAACGCCGCCAACTTCCGCCAGCTGTTCGCCTGGCATGCCGAGGGCAAGCTGAAACCGCTGGTGTCGCAGACCTACGCGCTGGCCGAGGGCGGCGCCGCGATCGAACGTCTGGGGCAACGCCAGGCAGCGGGCAAGCTGGTGGTAACGGTTCAGCGCTGACCTTTCTGCCCTGTCGCTGGCTCACAGTGACAGGGCCGACCCCGCAGTTCTTCTATTCATATTCCTAAACGGTAGTTCATAAACTTTTTATAAACGAATAGGGTATATCAACCGGACCACCGGACCAGCAAACGTCTGTCGCCATCAGCTGAGGCGACGCTTTCAACTTTGTGAGGTTAGGAATGGTCAGGATCACAATCACCCCAGTGCATAACGCCAGGGCATTGAGTGCAGCCAAGGAGCGGTACTGATGTCCAGCCAACCAACTACCCGATTCCACAGCGATCACGACAGCTCGCCGCTGCTGCTGCCGGCCAAGGTGCTGCGCAACGACGAAGAGGCCCTGCAGGCCGCCCGCGAACTGGCCGAGGTGGCCCGCCAGCAGGCCGCCAAACGTGACCAGCAGCGCAAGCTGCCATGGGCCGAGATCGAACAGTTCACCCGCAGCGGCCTGGGCAGCATCAGCGTGCCCAAGGCGTTCGGCGGCCCCGAGGTCTCGTTCGAAACCATCGCCGAAGTGTTCCGCCTGATCAGTGCCGCCGACCCGGCGCTGGGGCAGATTCCGCAGAACCAGTTCGGCATCCTGCAACTGGTGCGCCTTACCGCCACCCAGGCGCAGCAGGAAGCGATCTTCCGCGCCGTGCTCGACGGCTGGCGCATCGGCAATGCCGGCCCCGAGCGCGGGACCAAGGACACCCTGACACTCAAGGCGCGCATTACCCGCGAGGGCGACGGCTATCGCATCAGTGGCGAGAAGTTCTACTCCACCGGCGCCCTGTACGCCCACTGGGTAGCGGTAAAAGCCCTGGACGATGACGGCCGGCAACGCCTGGCCTTCGTCCGTCGCGGCAGCCCGGGGCTGCGCATCGTCGACGACTGGTCCGGCTTCGGCCAGCGCACCACCGCCAGCGGCACCGTGCTGCTCGACCAGGTGCCGGTGGACGCCGACCTGGTGCTGGACAACTGGCGCCTGCGTGAAGAGCCCAGCATCCAGGGCGCCGCCTCGCAGCTGATCCAGGCGGCCATCGACGCCGGCATCGCCGAAGCGGCCATCGAGGACACGATCCAGTTCGTGCGGGAGAAGTCCCGGCCCTGGATCGAGGCCAAGGTCGAACGCAACAGCGACGACCCCTATGTGATTGCCGACATCGGCCGCCTGAAGCTCGAACTGCACGCCGCCGAGGCCCTGCTGCGCAAGGCCGCCAGGGTGCTCGACGAGGTCAACGCCGGCGTGATCGGTGCCGCCGCCGCGGCCCGTGCCTCGATCGCCGTGGCCGAAGCCAAGGTGCTCACTACCGAGATTTCGCTGCAGGCCAGCGAGAAGCTGTTCGAGCTGGCCGGCAGCCGCGCCAGCCTGGCCGAGTTCAACCTCGACCGGCACTGGCGCAACGCCCGCGTGCACACCTTGCACGACCCGGTGCGCTGGAAATACCACGCCGTCGGCGCCTATCACCTCAACGGCACCCTGCCTGCCCGCCATTCCTGGATCTGATTCACGGCCCAGGGGCTGTGGTGCAGCCCTTTCGCCGGCAAGCCGGCTCCCACAAGGATTTCTGTGAAGCCTCACTGTGGGAGCCGGCTTGCCGGCGAAAGGGCCGCACGGCGGCCCAAAGTGCCCGGAGAGCAAAATGACTGCATCCATCATCACCACCGACGCCCAGGCCCTGGCCGTCGCCGACGAACTCGCCCACTACCTGCGCGAAGACAGCGCCCTGCGCGACCGCGAGCGCCGTCTGCCGCATGCCGAACTCGAACGTTTCGTGCAGTCCGGCCTGTGGGGCATCAGCGTGCCCAAGGCCTTTGGCGGCGCCGGCGTGTCCAGCGCCACCCTGGCCAAGGTCATCGCCCGCATCGCCCAGGCCGACGCCTCGCTCGGGCAGATCCCGCAGAACCACTTCTACGCCCTGGAAGTGCTGCGGGTGAACGGCAGCCCCGAACAGCAACGCCGCCTCTACGCCGAAGTCCTCGCCGGCCGCCGCTTCGGCAACGCCCTGGCCGAGCTCGGCACGAAGAACGCCCACGAGCGCACCACCCGCCTGAGCCGCGACGGCGACCATTACCGCATCGATGGCCGCAAGTTCTACTGCACCGGCGCGATCTACGCCCAGCGCATCCCGACCCTGGTGATCGACGAGCAGGGCGTATCGCACCTGGCCTTCGTGCCCGCCGACAGCCAGGGCATCGAGGTGATCGATGACTGGAGCGGCTTCGGCCAGCGCACCACCGGCAGCGGCTCGGTGGTGTTCAACCATGTGCCGGTCCGTGCCGAAGACGTGGTGCCGTTCCAGAGCGCCTTCGAGCGCCCGACCACGGTCGGCCCGCTGGCGCAGATCCTCCATGCCGCGATCGACACCGGTATCGCCCGCGCCGCCTACGAGGACGCCCTGCACTTCGTGCGTACCCGCAGCCGCCCGTGGATCGACTCTGGCCTCGACAAGGCCAGCGACGATCCACTGACCCTGAAGAGCTTCGGCCAACTGGCAATCCGCCTGCATGCCACCGAGGCCCTGCTCGAACGCGCGGGTGAAATCCTCGACATCGCCCAGGCCGACAGCAACGCCGAGACCCTGGCCGCCGCCTCGATTGCCGTCGCCGAGGCCCGGGCGATCAGCACCGAGATCTCCCTGGCCGCCGGCACCACCCTGTTCGAGCTGGCCGGCAGCCAGGCCACCCTGGCCGAGCACAACCTCGACCGCCACTGGCGCAACGCCCGGGTGCACACCCTGCACGACCCGGTGCGCTGGAAGTACCACGCCATCGGCAACTACTACCTCAACGACGAGAAGCCGCCGCGCCGAGGGACCATCTGATGGCCAAGCAGATCCTGCTCAATGCCTTCAACATGAACTGCATCGGGCACATCAACCACGGTTTGTGGACCCACCCGCGGGACACTTCGACCCAGTACAAGACCCTCGACTACTGGACCGACCTTGCCCGCCTGCTGGAGCGGGGGCTGTTCGACGGGCTGTTCATCGCCGATATCGTCGGCACCTACGATGTCTATGGCCAGTCACTGGACGTGACGCTCAAGGAGTCGATCCAGTTGCCGGTCAACGACCCGCTGCTGCTGGTCTCGGCCATGGCCGCCGTTACCAGGCATCTGGGCTTCGGCCTCACCGCCAACCTGACCTATGAAGCGCCTTACCTGTTTGCCCGGCGCCTCTCCACTCTCGATCACCTGAGCAACGGCCGGGTCGGCTGGAACATCGTCACCGGCTACCTCGACAGTGCAGCTCGGGCCATGGGGCTGGAACAGCAACCCGAGCACGACCGCCGCTACGACCAGGCCGACGAATACCTGCAGGTGCTGTACAAGCTGCTCGAAGGCAGCTGGGCCGACGATGCCGTGGTCGCCGACCGCGCGCAACGCGTGTATGCCCGGCCGGACAGGGTGCGCAAGGTCGAGCACCAGGGCGAGTTCTACAAGGTCGAGGGCTATCACCTGTGCGAGCCTTCGCCGCAGCGCACACCGGTACTGTTCCAGGCCGGCAGTTCGGCGCGCGGTTTGGCCTTTGCCGGCAACCATGCCGAGTGCGTGTTCATCAGCGGCCAGGAAAAGGCCGCCACCCGCGCCCAGGTCGACAAGGTGCGCGCAGCGGCGCAAGCCGCTGGTCGCGACCCGCAGGCGGTCAAGGTATTCATGGGCATCACCGTGATCGTTGCCGCAACTGAAGACCAAGCCCACGCCCTGCACGCCGAGTACCTGAATTACGCCAGCGCCGAGGCAGGTGTTGCGCATTTCGCCAGTTCCACCGGTATCGACTTCTCACGCTACGAACTGGACGAACCCATCGGATTCGCCAAGGGCAATGCCATCCAGTCCGCCACCCGCCAATTGCAGGACAGCGCCTGGACTCGCCGCCGCCTGCTGGAGCAGCACGCCTTGGGCGGCCGCTACGTGACCCTGGTCGGCGACCCCGGGCAGGTGGCCGAGCAACTGATCGGCTGGCTCGACGACACCGGCCTGGACGGCTTCAACCTGACCCGCACCGTCACCCCGGAAAGCTTCGAGGCCTTCATCGACCTGGTAGTACCCGAACTGCAACGCCGTGGCCGCTACAAGACCGACTACGCCGAAGGCACCCTGCGCGAGAAGCTGTTCGCCAGTGACCATCCGCACTTGCCCGCCGACCATCCCGGATCCTCCTACCGCAACACCCCCACCCCTGCCCCGACTGGAGCCCTGCACCATGCTTGAAAAACTGTTCCGGCCCGTCGCGGCCATCGCCCTGGGCCTCGGCCTGTCCGCCGCCGCCTTCGCCGCGGAGCCACTGAAGATCGGCACCACCGCCGCCTTCGCCATCCCGTTGGAAGCGGCGGTGGCAGAAGCCCACAAACAAGGCCTGGAGGTGAAGCTGATCGAGTTCAGCGACTGGATCGCGCCGAATGTCAGCCTCAACAGCGGCGACATCGACGTGAACTACTTCCAGCACATCCCCTTCCTGGAAAACGCCAAGGCCGCCGCCGGCTTCAACCTGGTCCCCTATGCACCGGGGATCATCAACAACGTCGGGCTGTACTCGAAAAAGTACAAAAGCTTTGCCGAGCTGCCCGAAGGCGCCAGCGTGGCCATCGCCAACGACCCGATCAACAGCGGCCGTGGCCTGCAACTGCTGGCCAAGGCCGGGCTGATCACCCTCAAGCAGGGCGTGGGTTACAAGGCCACCGAGGACGACATCATCGCCAACCCGAAGAAGATCAAAATTCTCCAGGTGGAAGCGGTGCAACTGGTGCGCGCCTATGACGACGCCGACCTGGTGCAGGGCTACCCGGCCTATATCCGCCTGGCCAACACCTTTGACGCTACGTCGGCGCTGCTGTTCGACGGCCTGGAGAACAAGGAGTACGTGATCCAGTTCGTTATCCGCCCACAGGAGAAAAACGACCCGCGCCTGGCCAGGTTCGTCGATATCTACCAACACTCGCCGGTCGTGCGCGCCGCCCTGGACAAGGCCCATGGCAAGCTCTACCAGGCCGGCTGGGAAGGCTGATATGGCCCAGGCCAGCGCCCTGAGGGCGCCCATCCCGCCCGCCGAACCGTGCAAGGCCGAGGAAACGGCCCTGCGCCCGGAAGTGAACCAGGCGCACATCCGCTTCATCGGCCTTGGCAAGACCTATCCGGGCCAGGGCCAACCAGCGCTGCAAGGCATCGACCTGAACATCCGCCGCGGCGAAATATTCGGCATCATCGGCCGCAGCGGTGCCGGCAAGTCTTCGCTGCTGCGCACGATCAACCGCCTGGAACAGCCCAGCCAGGGCCGGGTGCTGATCGACCAGGTGGATATCGCGCCGTTCGACGAGGACCGCCTGGTGGCCCTGCGCCGGCGCATCGGCATGATCTTCCAGCACTTCAACCTGATGTCGGCCAAGACCGTGTGGCAGAACGTCGAGCTGCCGCTGAAGGTTGCCGGCGTGGCCAAGGCCGAGCGCCAGCGCAAGGTACGCGAGCTGCTGGAGCTGGTGGGCCTTGCGGAAAAGCACCATGTCTACCCCGCGCAGCTGTCCGGCGGGCAAAAGCAGCGCGTCGGCATCGCCCGGGCGCTGGTGCATGACCCCGAGATCCTGCTGTGCGACGAAGCCACCTCCGCGCTGGACCCGGAAACCACTGCCTCGATCCTCGAGCTGCTGCGCGACATCAACCAACGCCTGGGCCTGACCGTGGTGCTGATCACCCACGAAATGGCGGTGATCCGCGATATCTGCCAGCGCGTGGTGGTGCTCGAGCGGGGCGAGATCGTCGAACAGGGCGAGGTCTGGCAAGTGTTCGGCACACCGCGCCACGACGTCACCCGCACCCTGCTCGCACCGCTGCAGACCAAGCTGCCGGCCACCTTGCAGGCCAGTCTACGCAGCCAGCCGGGCAGCCGCGACGCGGCCGTGGTGCTCAAGCTCGACCTGGTGGGCGAGCCGGAACTGAGCGCCCTGTTCAGCGATCTGGGCGGACGCGTGCGGCTGCTCCAGGGCGGCGTCGAGACCATCGGCGAGCATGCCTTGGGGCAACTGATCCTGGCAGTGCGCGGCTCGCCGCTGGACACCCGCCAGTTGCTCGAACGCGCCCGTCGCTGGGCCGTGGATGTGGAGGTACTCGGCCATGTGGATTGATCGCCTGCTGCAAGGCTTGCTCGACACCCTGCTGATGGTCGGCGTGTCCTCGCTGGTCGCGCTGGTCGTCGGGGTACCGATGGCAGTGCTGCTGGTCACCAGCGACAAGGGCGGGATCTTCGAGGCCGCCGCGCTGAACCGGGTGCTGGGTGCCATCGTCAACCTGTTCCGCTCGATCCCGTTCCTGATCCTGATGGTCGCGCTGATCCCCTTTACCCGCCTGGTGGTCGGCACCACCTATGGCGTGTGGGCCGCCGTGGTGCCGCTGACAATTGCCGCCACGCCGTTCTTCGCGCGCATCGCCGAGGTCAGCCTGCGCGAGGTGGACCACGGCCTGATTGAAGCGGCACAGGCCATGGGCTGCCGGCGCTGGCACATCGTCTGGCACGTGCTGCTGCCCGAGGCACTGCCGGGGATCGTCGGCGGGTTCACCATCACCCTGGTGACGCTGATCAACTCCTCGGCCATGGCCGGGGCGATCGGTGCCGGGGGTTTGGGCGATATTGCCTACCGCTACGGCTACCAGCGCTTCGACAGCCAGATCATGCTGACCGTGATCGTGATGCTGGTGGCGCTGGTGGCGGTGATCCAGCTGGGTGGGGACCGTTTGGCCAAAGGTTTGAACAAGCGTTGAGCCCATCGCGGGCTTGCCCCGCGATGCGGTGTCAGCCCCAGTGCAGCTCCGCCGCCGGCACCGGCCGCCCGAACCAGTACCCCTGCCCCAGCTGGCACTGCTGTTCCAGCAGGAACCGCGCCTGCTCGGCCTGCTCCACCCCTTCGGCATGCACCTGCATGCCCATGCTTCGCGCCAGGGCGATGATCACCCGCACGATGGCAATGTCGTCTTCATCGTGGGGCAGGCCTGCCACGAAGCCCTGGTCGATCTTCAGCTTTTGCACGGGCATGCGTTTGAGCCGCAGCAATGACGAATAACCTGTACCGAAATCGTCGATGGCCAAGGTCACGCCCAGCTCGCGCAGGCGATGCAGCTGTTCCAGGGCGACCTCGGGGTCTTCCATCACCGCGCTCTCTGTCACTTCGAGCTCGAGCAGCGACGGATCCAGCCCGGTATCATGCAGCGCATCGGCCACCTGGCGGTACAGGTCACGCTGGCTGAACAGGCGACTGGAGATGTTCACCGCCACGAACGCCAGCTGCCGCCCTTCGGCCTGCCACTGCACCATCTGCCGACACGCTTGGTGCAGCACCCAGGCGTCGATTTCGGCAATCAGCCCGGTACGCTCGGCGATGGGGATGAACTCCCCGGGGGGAACCAGGCCACGCACGGGATGCTGCCAGCGCACCAGCGCCTCGACGCCGATCATCCGGGCGGTGAACAGGTCGTGCACCGGCTGGAAGAACACCCGCAGCTCCTGCTGTTCGAGCGCCCGACGCAATTCGCCGGCGGTCTCGACCCGCTGCTGGGCATGGGCGGTAAGCTCCTCGGTGTACAGCGCGTAGCAGGCGCGGCCATTGCTCTTGGCCTTGAACAGCGCCGAATCGGCGTTGCGCAGCAGCTGCTCGGCGCTCAGTGCATCGTTGGGGAACAGGCTGATGCCGATGCTGGCACTGATGAACAGGCGGTTGCCCTCGAAACAGAACGGTTCTTTCAAGCGCTCGATGATCGATTGCGCCAACTTGCCTGCCTGGCCGACCTGCTGACAGCTCTCGGCCAGCACGCCGAACTCGTCTCCCCCCAGGCGCGCCAGGGTCACACCATTGCCCAGCACCTCGCGCAGACGTTCGCCGACCAGCTTGAGCAGTTGGTCGCCAATGGTGTGGCCGAGGCCGTCGTTGATGCTCTGGAAGTGATCGAGGTCGAGCAGCAGCAAGGCGCAGCCGCGCTTGTTGGCCTGCGCCGCGGCCATCGCCTGCATGGCGCGATCATTGAACAGCAGGCGGTTGGGCAGACCGGTCAGCGGATCGTGGTGAACGAGATAGGCCAGCTCCTGTTCGGTGTGCTTGATCACGCTGATGTCGCTGAACACTGCGACGTAATGGCTAAGCTCACCACTGTCGTCACGAATGGCGCAGATCGTCTGCCATTGCGGGTAGATTTCCCCGCTTTTACGGCGATTCCAGATTTCCCCGCTCCATTCGCCCTGCTCCGCCAGCGCGGCATAGATCTGCTGGTAGAACGGCGCTCCATGCCGCCCTGACTTGAACTTGCTCGGACGTTGGCCGATGACTTCTTCCTGCTGGTAGCCGGTAATGCGCATGAATGCCCGGTTGACGTGCACGATCAGGCCGTTGCGATCGGTCACCAGCACCCCTTCCAGAGTGCTGTCGAACACCGCCGCAGCCATGCGCAGGCGCTCGCGGTCATCGCTGCGCAGGCGCGCGCCGATACCAATGAAGTTGAGCAGGCGCGCACGTGAAACGAAGATCAGCGCGGCACTGAGCAAGACCCAGAGCACGACATTGATCTGCCGCCCCACGGCCAGGGCCAACGGATCCTCGGTCATGCCGTGCAAGACCAGCTCGGACAGCACCAGCCAGAGAATCGAAAGCAACACGTAGAGCCCGGCCATGCGCAAGGCGTCGCGAACGGAAACAGACATGTCGGGTGAATGAGCCCATGAAAAAAGAAGGGGCATTATAGGGGCTGAAACACCCTGTGACTTCCTATCCAAAAGCGCGACTGGTTTTATTTCCCCGCCAAAGGATAATGCCTGCGTTGTTCCGCCTGTTTTCCGAGGGTATTTCCCGTTATGTGGTATTACGGTCTGCTCGACTTGTCGGCCTGGCAACTGGTCGCCGTCACCCTGCTGATGACCCATGTGACCATCGTCAGCGTCACCATCTACCTGCACCGCTACTCGGCCCACCGCGCCCTGGAGCTGAACGCGGGCCTCAAGCATTTCTTCCGTTTCTGGCTGTGGCTCACCACGGCGCAGAACACCCGCGAGTGGACCGCCATCCACCGCAAGCACCACGCCAAGTGCGAAACCCCCGACGACCCGCACAGCCCGGTGCACAAGGGCCTGGGCACCGTGCTGCGCAAGGGCGCCGAGCTGTACCGGGAAGAGGCGAAAAACGAGGAAACGCTGCGCATCTACGGCAAGAACTGCCCGGACGACTGGATCGAGCGCAACCTCTACACCCGCTACAAGCTCGGCGGCATCGCCCTGATGGCGGTACTCGACCTGCTGCTGTTCGGCACCATCGGCATCACCATCTGGGCGATCCAGATGATGTGGATTCCGTTCTGGGCCGCCGGTGTGGTCAACGGTCTGGGCCATGCCGTGGGCTATCGCAACTTCGAATGCCGCGACGCCGCCACCAATCTGGTGCCGTGGGGCATCATCATTGGCGGCGAGGAGCTGCACAACAACCATCACACCTACCCCAACTCGGCGAAGCTTTCGGTACGCCGCTGGGAGTTCGACATGGGCTGGATGTGGATCCGCCTGCTGAGCCTGCTGCGCCTGGCCAAGGTGCAACGGGTGGCGCCCATCGCCCATCGGGTGGAAGGCAAGGCGTCGCTGGACATGGACACCGCCATGGCCATCCTCAACAACCGCTTCCAGATCATGGCCCAGTACCGCAAGCTGGTGATCGGCCCGCTGGTCAAGCAGGAGCTGGACAAGGTCGACACCTCGGTACGCCACCGCTTCCGCCGCGCCAAGCGTCTGCTCTCGCGGGAAACCAGCCTGCTGCAGGATCGCCACCACGTGCGCATCGAGTCGCTGCTGGCCCACAGCCAGGCTCTCAAGACCATCTACGAAAAGCGCCTGGCGCTACAGCAGATCTGGGCGCGCACCAGCGCCAACGGCCACGACATGCTCGCCGCCATGAAGGACTGGGTACACGAGGCCGAGGCCAGTGGCATCCAGTCGCTGCGTGACTTCGCCGCCCAGCTCAAGACCTACTCGCTGCGCCCCAACGGCGCCTGAGCCACCGTTGATCGGCATGCCCCGCAGAGGGGCGTGCCGACCGGAACTTCCCCCCCTGCAATCGACTCAAATCCGGCATATCGCCCGCGTGGCGGGCCGGACCGTGGCCGCACGCCCATCGTCGAGAACCGTTCCGTGCTCATGGCCAAAGATCTCCCACCCACCTCTACCGGCACCCCGCGCCCCGAAGCTGCTCAAACCCTGCTGGCGCTGCTGCACGCTCAAGGCGAAGTGGCCCGCCTGAGCGAACGCGAGCAGCTGTACAGCTCGCTGCTCGACAGCGTCAACGCCGTGCTCTGGGCCTTCGACTGGGAAACCCGTCAGGTGCTCTACGTCAGCCCCGCCTACGAACGCATCTTCGGCCGCCCGGCCAGCCTGGTGCTGGCCGACTACAACGAATGGCGCGACGCCATCTACCCGGACGACCTGGAGTACGCCGAGCGCAGCCTGGCCCAGGTGCTGGTCAAGGGCACCGTCGAGGACCGCGAGTACCGCATCCTCAACGCCGCCGGCGAGGTGCGCTGGCTCAGCGACAAGTGCTATATCAACCAGCAGCGTGAAGGCGACCAGCGGGTGATCATCGTCGGCATCGCCGAGGACATCACCGAGAAAAAACAGCTCGAAGGTGAGTTGCAGCGCCTGGCCACCACCGACGTGCTCACCCAGAGCAGCAATCGCAGGCATTTCTTCGAGTGCGCCCAGCAGGCCTTCGACAGCGCCCGCGAGGACGGCACGCCGATGGCCTTCCTGCTGTTGGACATCGACGACTTCAAGCACATCAACGACAGCTATGGTCACCAGGAAGGCGACCAGGTGCTGCAGCGCATCGCCGACAGTGGCAAGGCCGTGCTACGGCGTGGCGATCAGTTCGGGCGCATAGGGGGAGAGGAATTCGCCGCCGTGTTCCCCGGCTGCACCGCGCAGGTGGCCGAACAGATTGCCGAGCGGTTGCAGCGGGAAATCCAGCGGTTGAGTTTCAGCCATGGAGAGCAGACCTACGGAGTTACCGTAAGCCAGGGGCTGACCGGGCTGCAAGATGAGGATGAAACGCTCGACAACCTGTTCGCCCGGGCGGATGCGGCCATGTACCGTGCCAAGCGCCAGGGCAAGAACCAGATAGTGAAAGGCTGAAGCGGGTCACTTCGCGGCTGAGACACTCCATTCATAATCGATCGGCCCGCTACGTGGCCCAGCCAGTATCCCCTCTGGCTCTTTCTCCAGACCTTCCTTGAAGCCAACTTCGAGAAAATGTCGTTGCTGATCGGTGATTTCACCCGCCAGAGCGATAGCCTGGGCTGTGTAGCGCTTGATCAGTGCAGCCCTCTTGGAATCTTTCGAATAGCTCACAGGCACCTCCGAGATGTGGAAAGTACGTTGCGGGCTCATTGCCGCAACGGATATCACGAGACTTCCGCCCGGATCGCGAGCGAAGCCAAGCGACTGGTACAGGGGCTCGGCCCCCGGGTCCGGCTGTTGAACCTCAATTCGCGAGTACTTGAGCATCCTTGCGTACTCTGCAACCGCCAACAACGACAGTGACGCCACCAGCCCCCTCAATGGGTTCTCCGGGCCCGGCTTGCCCTCCAGCAGGATGATCTTGATGCAGCGCCTGCTTCGCCGGGGGCTGGCATAGCAGAGCCCACAGAGCTCTCGCGCAGACCACAACGACAGGTCGAAGCCTTTGAGGTCGAAGTCCGTCCATCGCGGCACCTCCTCCCAAGGAAAGTGGTGGGTCTGCTCGCCCCAGCCCTGAAAAGCCTCGAAAGCCGTGTGACCAATAGGTTCGAAACATACCTTGTCGACGTCAAGCCCAGGTCTGGGCACACGTTGGCTCTTGCAGAATGCTTCCTAGGCCAGCTTTCGCGCTTGCGATCGAAAGACCTGATAGCGCAGACCACGGTGTCTGTACGTACTCATCTTCAGCCGCAACCTTCCTGCCATCCCGTTGTTGGAGTGGAGGGAAAGCTACGCCTGAAGGACTTCTCTGGATACGAACTACCGTCCGCAATATCTGTAGGAATGCTCCCAAGCCTGATGCAATCCCGGCGGTGCACTGATCAAGCCTGGCGCTCCTCATCTTCGGCCGGGGCTGCATCAGTAGCCGGCGCAATAACCGGGGCAACCTGCGGCTCGCTCGCAGCAGTTTCCGCCACCTGATGCTCAGCCTCCTCCCGTGCCAGCGCCTCCGGGTCCACCTTGCGCAGCCGCGACAACTCCGGCAACCCCAGCTTGAGCAACCGCGCCGTCTTGCTGCTGGCGATCTTCTCCAGCCCCTCGCTGGGCCTGAGTCGCGACAGTTGCCCGGCCAGGTTCATCGCCAGGATCTCCCGGGAGTAGACGCCGCCACCGAGCTGATACACCGCGGCGATCAGCTCGCGCAGGTCGAGCGGCAAGCGCCAGCGGGTGCGCAGTGCCGAGCCGAACGGTGCGCCGAACTCGTTGAGCGATAGCTCCACCTGGTCCTCGTCCAACTCGCCACCGGCCAGTCGCCACTCCTGCAAGGTGCGCAGCACCGCCAGGTCGCCCAGGCAATGCAACAAACCCGCGCAGTAACAGCGCCCTTCGTCCACTTCGAGGGTGCGCGCCAAGGTGCGTGCGTAGTCGGCGGCATGCAGCGACAGATTCCAGTAGTGCGCGGCATGCCGCGCCAACAAGGGGTCGCTCAACCGCGCGCTGCGCTTGAGCGTTAGCCCGAGGATCAGGTTCATGCTCTGGGTGCTGCCAAGCTTGTTCAGCGCCTGCAGCAAGGTCTGCACCGGCGCTTCGCGATGCAGCGCGGCGCTGTTGGCGGCAGCGATGAGCACGCCGGTAATCTGCGGGTCGTTGCGTACCTCTTCCTCGAGTACCTTGAGGTTCAAGCCATTTGGGTTGAGGGCGCGCTTGACCGCCACCTGCACATCGGCGAACAGTGGGCCGCCATCGGCAGTGGCGCGGCGTTGCTCGAGGTAGGCCGGCAGTTGCACGCCGGGCTGCAGCGGTGGCACCGGGCAGGCGATCTGCTCGCCCACCTCCAGCAGCAGGTTTTCCAGACGCTTGCGCAGGTTATCCAGGTCGAGCGGCTTGCTCAGGTAGGCGGTGGGGTGCAACGGCAGCGCCTCGCGCACACTGGCGCTGTCGGTGCGGTTGCTCATCAGGATGAACGGCAGGCCGGGCTTGTCGCCCCTGGCGCGCACCTTGCGCAGCAGGTCCAGGCCATCGAGGCCGGAAAGCTCACGGGCGGCGATGATCAGGTCAGGCTTGGCCGCCAGCGCGCTCAGGGCCTGGGAGCCATCGGCACAGACCTGCAGGCGGGCGTCACAGCGCACACTGAGCAGCATTTCGCTGAGCATGTCGCGTACCCAAGGGTCACCCTCGGCGATCAAGACACAAGGGGCAACGGGGTCGGCAGCGCTCATGAGCGAGTCTCCAGAAATGACGCGCGATCCATCGCAGCTTCCACGGAATCCTCCTACAACCTTAGCGCCTGAAGCCGGCGAACGGCATAAAAAAACCCGCCGAGGCGGGTTTTTTTCTGAAACGTGTCACATATTTCAGGCCAGTTCGGCGAAGCACTCTTCGATGATCGCCAGGCCTTTATCCAGCAGGGCATCTTCTGCGGTCAGCGGTACCAGGATACGCAGGACGTTGCCGTAGGTGCCGCAGGACAGCAGGATCAAGCCCTTGTCGCGAGCCTTGGCGACAACCTGGGCAACGGCGGCGGCGTTCGGGGTGTGGGTGCCTTTCTCGAAGACTTCCACGGCAATCATCGAACCCAGGCCACGGACATCGCCGATGATCGGGTGCTTCTTCTGGATTTCACGCAGGCCGGCGGTCAGGCGCTCGCCAACGGCCTTGCTGCGATCCAGCAGCTGCTCTTCCTCGAACACTTCGATCACCGCCAGGGCTGCGGCGCAAGCGATTGGCGAACCGGCGTAGGTGCCGCCCAGGCCGCCTGGGGCGATGGCGTCCATGTACTCGGCCTTGCCGCACACACCGGCCAGCGGGAAGCCGCCGGCGATCGACTTGGCGAAGGTGGTGAGGTCAGGCGCGACGCCCATCTGCTCCATGGCGAAGAAGGTACCGGTACGGCCGGCGCCGGTCTGCACTTCGTCGGCGATCAGCAGGATGCCGTGCTGGTCGCACAGGGCACGCAGGCGCTGCATCAGCTCTTTCGGCGCAGGCAGGAAGCCGCCTTCGCCTTGTACCGGCTCGAGGATGATCGCGGCGATGTCACGCGGCTCGGCGTCGTTCTTGAAGATGCGCTCGACCGAGGCGATGGCGTCGTCAACGCTGATACCGTGCAGCTCGCTCGGGAACAGGGCGCGGAAGATGCCGCCTGGCATCAGGCCCATGCCGGCGGAGTACGGCACGACCTTGCCGGTCAGGCCCAGGGTCATCATGGTGCGGCCATGATAGCCGCCAGTGAAGGCGATCACGCCAGCACGGCCGGTGGCGGCACGGGCGATCTTCACGGCGTTTTCAACGGCTTCGGAGCCAGTGGTGACCAGCAGGGTCTTCTTGTCGAAGTTGCCAGGCACCAGCTTGTTGATCTTTTCGCACAGCTCGACGTACGGCTCGTAGGCCAGCACCTGGAAGCAGGTGTGGCTGACCTTGGTCAGCTGCTCTTGCACGGCCGCGACCACTTTCGGGTGCAGGTGGCCGGTGTTCAGTACAGCGATGCCGCCGGCGAAGTCGATCAGTTCGCGGCCTTCAACGTCGATCACCGTCGAGTTCTTCGCGGTATCGACGAAGATCGGGTGGATCTGGCCAACGCCACGTGGGACGGCGGCGACACGACGTTGCATCAGGGATTCGTTGGTCTTGCTCATAGTGCCCTCAATTGCGCCGGTTCTGCGGCGCTTTTATTCGGGGGTGGCTGGACGCAGGCGTGCACAGTATTCGTTGATCGACTGTCACACATGCCCTGGCCACCGGGTACCGCTATGTCAAAAAGGCCAGCGAGACGTCGCTCTCGCGCCCCGCTGGCAGAGGTAAAAGCGTTTACCTGGCGATCAGACGCTGATGCACAGGTATTTGATCTCGAGGTAGTCCTCGATGCCGTACTTGGAACCTTCGCGGCCAAGGCCCGACGCCTTGATGCCGCCAAACGGCGCGACTTCGTTGGAGATCAGGCCGGTGTTGATGCCGACCATGCCGTACTCCAGGGCCTCGGCGACGCGGAACACGCGGCTCATGTCACGGGCATAGAAGTACGAGGCCAGGCCGAACTCGGTGTCGTTGGACATGGCGATGACTTCGGCCTCGTCCTTGAAGCGGAACAGCGGCGCCAGCGGGCCGAAGGTCTCTTCCTTGGCGACGGCGGCGGTTTTCGGCACGTCGACCAGGATGGTCGGCTCGAAGAAGTTGCCTTCGATGAGCTTGCCACCGGACAGCACCTTGGCGCCCTTGGCGACGGCGTCCTCGATGTGCTCCTGGACCTTGGCGACAGCCTTGCCGTCGATCAGCGGGCCAGTGGTGGTGCCTTCTTCCAGGCCGTTGCCGATCTTCAGCTTGGCCACGGCGGCTTTCAGCTTCTCGGCGAAGGCGTCGTAGACACCGTCCTGCACGTAGATACGGTTGGCGCAGACGCAGGTCTGACCGTTGTTGCGGTACTTGGAGATGATCGCGCCCTCGACCGCCTTGTCCAGGTCGGCGTCGTCGAACACGATGAACGGCGCGTTGCCGCCCAGCTCCAGGGAAACTTTCTTGATGTCCTTGGCGCACTCTTCCATCAACTGGCGACCAATTTCGGTCGAGCCGGTGAAGGACAGCTTGCGCACCAGGGAGTTGCCGGTCAGCTCGGAGCCGACTTCGCCGGCGCTGCCGGTGATCACGCTCAGCACGCCAGCCGGGATGCCGGCACGGGTGGCCAGTTCGACCAGGGCCAGGGCAGAGTACGGGGTCTGCGAAGCGGGCTTGAGCACCATCGTGCAACCGGCGGCCAGGGCCGGGCCGGCTTTGCGGGTGATCATCGCGGCCGGGAAGTTCCACGGGGTGATGGCGGCGGTGACGCCGATCGGCTGCTTGATGACAATCAGGCGCTTGTCCGGCTGGTGGCCTGGGATGACGTCGCCGTAGACACGCTTGGCTTCTTCGGCGAACCACTCGATGAACGAGGCGGCATAGGCGATTTCGCCCTTGGCTTCGGCCAGTGGCTTGCCCTGCTCGGTGGTCATCAGGCGGGCCAGGTCGTCCTGGTGCTCGATCATCAGCTCGAACCAGCGGCGCAGCTTGCCGGCACGCTCTTTGGCGGTCAGTGCGCGCCAGGCCGGCAGCGCCTTGTCGGCGGCCTCGATGGCGCGGCGGGTTTCGGCGGCGCCCATCTTCGGCACGCTGCCGATCACTTCGCCGGTGGCCGGGTTGGTCACCTTGATGGTCTGACCGCTGTCCGCATCCAGCCATTCACCATTGATGAAGGCCTGCTGGCGGAACAACTGAGCGTCTTTGAGCTGCATGTCGGCTTCCCTTTACTGCGAATTTTGATTGTTGAAAAGGCGCCCTCGATGCGGGGGCGGCCGTCAGGAATTCGTGCACCAGGGTGTTCGACGCCTGGGTGCCGAGCGTTTGAAATCTCAAACGGAATGCTAAGCGGGCGCTGGGGGGTTGGACAATAGGCTGTTCGAAAAAAAGAACGAGTGGTCGGAATTCAGATCAGTGGAAATGCATCGCGGGGGAAGTCGCATCGGCGGTGCGCCGATGCGACTTGCCCCGCGATAGGGTCCTGGAAGGTTAGTCCATCAGAACGCCTTGTCGAGGTCGATCACCACTGCCCGGTAGCCCACGCTGCCCGGCTGGCGGCTGTGCACTTTCAGCTCCACCGCCACCTCCTGGGTGCCGCGACGCACTTCATTGAGCACGCTGGTCGTCAGCTTCTCGGGCGTGAGGAAGTTCACCGAAGCCGAATAGATGAACTGGGTATCGGTATCGGCCCGATACGCCACCACCGAGGTGATCGGGCTGTACCACTCGTCACCCCGCTCCTTGCCGTACTGCCACACCTGCTCGACCGTGCCCTTGGCCTCGTCGATCCTGTACTCCACCGCCCGGCTGTAGTTGCCCGCCAGCTTAGTCGGGCCGAAGTCCCGGCCCCAGCCGTTGTCGAACACGGTCAGCGTGCCGCGCCCGGTCAGCCAGGCGGTGTGCTGGGTCCAGGACCATTCGAAGCCCTCGCCCACGGGTTTGAGCACCTTGTCCTGCAGGCGCGCCGGCCAGCCCTGAGGCGCAGCAAGAATCCACTTCACCTGCTTGTCGCGACCGATCTTCACCACGCCCTGGTGCCGTGCTGAAACGATGATGCTGTCGTCATCGGCGTCGTAGTCGATGGCGTTGACGTGGGCCCAGTTGCGTCCGGTACCGACGCCGGGAGTGTCGCCGAACGGCAGGTCGCCTTCGGCCAGCTCGTTGGCCAGGCGCTCGTCCTGTTTCTGCACGCCGTCCGGCAGCTGGATCGCGGCCTTGCCCAGGGTTTCCAGCAGCTCGCCGCGGTACGGGTCGAGGATCTGGTTCAGGTCCCAGAAGTCGAGCACGTCGCCGGCCTCGTTGACCTCGATGATATGGTCGCGGATCGAGCGCACGCGCTTGCCATCCGGGCGGCGGTAGTCGCTGGTGCCGACCCGCAACAGGTAGGTGCCGTTGGGCGTCTCGCGGATCTCGTGGGAGAAGTCGGCGAACTTGTCCGGCAGGTTGCGCTGCCAGATACGCCGGCCAAGCAGGTCGTACTTGGAATAGGTCTGGCCCTGGCCCCAGATCAGCTTGCCGTCGCGGGTCTGGTGGAAGCCCATGGTTCCGCCCAGGCCGTCGCGGTGGTTGGAATCGTGGATCTGCTCGATATCGAGGTACCAGCGCACATCGCCGTTGCTGTCGGCGATCCAGTTGTTGCCCACCGAGTCCCACTCGGCGGCACCGCCCAGACCGTTCCATTTGAAGGCCCGGCCACCGGGGATGTCTGCCAGCAGGTGATTGAACAGGTACAGGCGCTGTTCGAAGCCGGGCGCGACCTTGACCGGTTCGACCTCGGGCAGCGCCGCAGTCTGCTTTGCCACCACCGGCAGGCGCACCGCCGGGGCGTAGATCTCGTAACGCTCGCGAATGCGCTCACCCTCGAGCTTGTAGCTCACCTCCACCTGGTTGACGTGGTCCGGATACAGGCCGAACACCGGAATGCCGCCGTAGGTCCACAGCGAGCGGTCGGACACGTCGTAGACAATATCGATACCGCGCTCGCCACGCCCCAGCACGCGAACGTGAGCGGCGCCAAGGCTGCGGCCGCCGTCGCGGATGATCGCGGTCAGCGGCGCCAGGCGATACGGGTTGACCACCACGTCGCCGAGCAGGGCTTCGTCGCGGTCGGGCACCTTGGCGGTGAGGCAGGCGCCTTCGGGCAGGTCGTGGGGTTGGGTCTTGGCGTTCATGGCAAAGCTCCTTGTGCTCAGAAGTCGTAACGGGCGGTGGCGCCCACGGTGCGCGGCGTGCCAAGCACCCCGGCATAGCCACCGTTGGCGGAGTTCCACAGGCTGGTGAAGTAGGTCTTGTCGCCGGCGTTCTTCACCCACAGCGACAGGTCGAGCACGCCGTCGCCCTGGTCCAGGCGCACGCCGGTGGACAGGTTGACGATGGCGTAGCTGGGGATCTGGCCATAGTCGGAATCGTCGATGGTGCCGACGGCCCTGGAGCGGAAGGCGTAGCTGGCGGTGACGTAGGGCTCGATACGCTCGGTCAGCTGCCACTTGTACTGGCCGTTGAGGTTGGCGATGTACTTGGAAGCGCCGACCACCTGGTGGCCGGACAGATCGCAAGTGGCCGCGGCATTGGCCAGGCTCACCTCCGGCGGGCACGGTGCGTCGTCGTACTCGGTGTAGCGCACGTCGTTCCACGAGCCATTGAAATTCACGGTCAGGCCGCGGACCGGCAGGGCCGTGGCCTCGAACTCCAGGCCTCGCGAGCGCACGCTGCCGGCGTTGGCCAGGTACTGCACGCGGTTGGCCTCGTCATAGACGTTGGCCTGGTAGCCGTGCACTTCGGTCCAGAACAGGTTGGTGTTGAGCTGCAGGCGGTTGTCCAGCAGCGTGCTCTTGATCCCCAGCTCCGCGTTGTTGGCGCGTTCGGTACCCACCAGTAGCGAGTCGGTGCCCAGCCTTGGCGCGGCGCCAACGGTGAGGTTGACGCCACCGGACTTCTCGCCGTGGGACAGGCTGGCATAGCCCAGCACCGCGTCGCTGAAGCGGTAGCTCAGGCTGAGCAGCCCGGAAGGGGCGAAGCTGTATTGGTTGAGGTCACCTGAATCGTAGGCGCCCACCCTGCCCTGGCGCGCCGCGGCCGCCGCACCGGTCACGGCCGCGCCGCCGGACGGCGCGTCGCGGGTCACCCAGGCGCTTTTCTCTTCGTAGGTACCCCGCACGCCAGCGGTGAAATCCAGGCGCTCGGTCAGGTGCCAGGTGCCTTGGGCGAACAACGCGTAGCTATCGGTATCGATGTGGCCGTTGCCGATTGTGGTGACGTTGGCCAGGGCGCCAGCCGGGGTCAGGTTCCAGATGTCGGCTTGCGGTCCGTTGTAGGTGAACGATTTGTTGTCCAGATCCTGCTTGAAGTAATAGGCGCCGAGCACATAGTCGAAGAAGCCGCCGGTGGGCGAAGCCAGGCGGATTTCCTGGGAGTACTGCTTGTCGCGCACCGAGACCCCGGCGCTGTGGAACACCGGCACGTTGAGGCCGTCGTCGTTGCGCGGCGTGAAGTCCCACCAGCGGTAGGCGGTGATCGAGGTAAGGGTGAAGTCGTTGGGCAAGGTCCAGTTGGCTTCCACCGAGGTTCCACCCTGGAACACCTTGACCATCTGGTCGGCGTCGAAGTTGACCTTGCGGTCCTTGCCCGACACCAGGGTTGCGCCGGCCTGGGCGGCCAGGCTCTCGTAGCGGTTCACGCCATTGATGGTCGGGCCGGTGCTGTAGAGGCTGAGGATACCGTTGTCGGAGTTTTCTTCGTTGTATTCGCCGATCCAGCGCAGGTTGAAGGTTTCGCTGGGCTTGAACAGCAACTGGGTGCGAAAGCCCTGGCGTTTGCCGCCGTTGAGGTCATGTCCGTTGTAGACGTTCTTCACATAGCCGTCGTCCTCGGTGTGGTAAGCACTGATGCGCCCGGCGAGGGTGTCGGTCAAAGGACCGGAGAAACTGCCCTGGGTCTGCCAGTAGCCATCCTCGCCCAGCGACGACTGCACGCTGCCCTCTTGGTGGAAAGTCGGCTTGCGCGTGGTGATGTTGAGCACACCGGCTGTGGTGTTCTTGCCGAACAGCGTCCCCTGCGGGCCACGCAGCACTTCCAGCTGCTCGACATCGAGCAGGTCGAACACCGCCATGCCCGGGCGGCCGAGGTAGACGTTGTCGAGGTAGATCCCGACGCTGCCTTCCAGGCCATCGCTGGCCGGGTTGTTGCCCAGGCCGCGGATGGAGATGCTCGATTGGCGGGCGTGCACATAGGCGACGTTGGTGCTCGGCACCAGTTGCTGCAAATCCTGCACGCGGTAGATGCGCTGGGTCTCGAGGGTTTCGCTGCCCAGCACACTGATCGGCGTGGGCACGCTCTGCGCGGTCTCTTCGCGTCGCCGGGCATTGACGGTGACGGTGCCGAGCTGGGCTTCCTGCGTCACGGCTGGGGCGGCGTTGGGCTCATCGGCAAAGCTGCTGCCGGAAGCGGCCAGCAGCACTCCAGCCGCCAGGGGGTGCAGGGCGAACAACGAGGCGCGCGCGGGCCAACGGGAAAGTCGGGACATGCAGATGCTCCTTGAGGCAAGGGCCCAGGCGAGCATTTCCGTTGGCGGAACCGAATCGCGGTCAGGCTGGTTTATATTCTTTTAAGAAATATAAATATTTGTAATTCATATTTTGTGGAATAAGAGACTCCCTTTATAAGGTTCCCAACCCTTCCCAGCAATTGCATTCCACCGAAAGTTTCCATGTAGAAAATGCATATCGACCTGCGCCAGCTCCGCCACTTCATCGCCCTTGTCGAGCACCGCAGCTTCGTCGCTGCAGCGGCTGCGGTGAACCTTTCGCAATCGGCTTTCAGCCGCAGCATCCAGACGCTGGAGCACAACGTCGGCTGCCGCCTGGTCGACCGCGCCAGCAAGGAACTGGCGCCGACCCGCCAGGGCCTGCTGGTGCTGGAGCATTCGCGGCGCCTGGTGCATGGGGCGCACAACCTGGTCAACGAGATCAATCAGTTCAATGGCGCCACCACCGGCGTGGTGCGCTTTGGTTCGGGGCCGGCGCCCGCCGGCGGGCTGGTGCCGCGGGCGGTTGCACGCTTCATCGCCGAGTACCCGGCGGCGCGCACCTGCTTCCAGGTGGACAATTGGCAGGCCTTGAACCGCCGGCTGATCGCCGAGGAGATCGAGTTCTTCGTCGCCGACACCCGCCAGTTCGAAGCCGACCCGGATTACCAGGTGCACAAGCTCACGCCCCAACGCTGGCACTTCTGCTGCCGCGCCGGGCATCCACTGACCGAGCGTGGCGAAGTGCGCGCGCAGGACCTGTTCGACTATCCGCTGGCGACCACCTTCCGCCCGCCGAACATCCGCAAGATCCTCAGCGACCTCAGTGGGCGGCAGGACTTCCTGCCCAGCGTGGAATGCGAGCATGGCTATGCGCTGCTCAATGTAGTGCAGCACTCGGACACCATCGGCATCGCCTGCAGCGCGAACCTGCGACCTTACGAAGGGTTGGTGGCGCTCAAGCTGGCGGACCTGGCACCGGAACAGGAAGAGGCGTTCTACACCCGCTATGGGGTGGTGAGCCGGGTGGGGTATGGCTTGTCGGCGCTGGCGCAGGGATTGGTGAGGCAGTTGGTGGCCTGTGACGTCGAGTTGTAGCGAACAGGGGCCGCTTTGCGGCCCCAACGGTCTCAGCCCTTGCGCGTGGTCCGGCTCAGTTGCCCATCCACGCCCACCGGCACCTCGCCGGCCAGGGTCACCCGACGCACGATGCGCGGCTGCGTACCGTAGTCATCCACCGCATAGTGCTGGGTCGCGCGGTTGTCCCAGATCGCCACGTCCCCGGCCTGCCAGCGCCAGCGCACGGTGTTTTCCAGGCGTGTCACATGCCCCTGCAGCACCGCGAACAGATGCTGCGAGTCGGCCAGCGAATAACCCTTGATACGTTTGACGAAATGCCCCAGTTGCAACACACGCTCGCCACTGACCGGATGCACGCGCACCACCGGGTGCTCGGTCTCGTACACCGTCGAAGTGAACACCTTGCGATAGCGCTCCAGCTTGGCCGGATCGACATCAGGTTTCGCACTGGCGTAGTCGTACTCGTTGCTGTGCACCGCCCACAGCTGGTCGGCCAGGGCGCGCAGCGGTTCGGGCAGTTCCTGGTAGGCCGCGGCGGTGTTGGCCCACACCGTGTCGCCACCGGAGGCCGGCGCCACCACGCTGCGCAGGATCGAGGCCTTGGGATAGGCATCGACGAAGGTCACGTCGGTGTGCCAGGAGTTGGCCCGCTGCCCCTCGGCGCCATCGAGCTGGAGCAGGTAGCTGGTGCCATCGACCACGGGCACCGTGGGGTGGGCGATGGGGTCGCCGAGCCGTTGGGCGAAGGCTTCCTGCCCTACGTCATCCAGATGCTCCTGGCCTCGGAAGAAGATCACCTTGTACTGCACCAGCGCCGCCTGGATGGCGTCGACGGTGGTCGGGTCGAGGTCGGCAGACAGCTTGATGTTGCGGATCTCGGCGCCGATGCGCCCGGCAACGGGGTGGATGTCGAGTTCGAGGGTTTGCGGCGCGGTGGCCAGTGCGGCGTTGCTCATGGTCGTGCTCCTCAGGGTTGTTGTCGGGTCAGCGGGCGGCCTGGGTGGCCTGGTCCTGTTGCAGGGCGTGGTCGATGAAGCGTGGTTCGATCCAGTCGGTTACCTGGAAGCCACGGCGGATCAGGCGCTCCTTGGTGGCCAGGTCGACGCCCTGTTGCAGCAGGCCGACGAAGCCAGCGTCCAGGCGTGGGTCGAAGTATTCGGCAAGGTTTTCCTCGGCCAGGTCGTCGCGCAGGATCGACTTTGGCCAGTTGGCGGTATTGGCCACCAGGTCCACGTAGGCTTCGCGATTGCGCTCGTCGCGCAGCCACTTCGCCGCCTGTTCCTGGGCGTTGACCAGGCGCTGCACCAGGTCGGGGTACTGGCGAATGAACGCGTCGGTGCCGAGCAGCACCGCTTGAGTACTGCCGGCCCCTTGCAGGTTGCGTGAGTTGACCGGCAACTCGACCAAGCCCCGCTCGCGCAGCGACAGCAGGTTGGACAGGCCCCAGGTGGCGTCGATCTGCTTGGCGGCCAGGGCGGCATTGGCGGCGTTGAAGTCGAGGTTGATGACTTTCAGCTCACGCTCGGACAGCCCCTGGCTGGCCAGGGCACTGGCGAACGACAGCTGGTTGGCGGTGCCGCGGAACACTGCCACGCGCTTGCCCTTGAGATCCTGCAGGCTGTGGATGCCCGAGCCCGGAACTACGCCGAGGTAGCTCTTCACACCGCGCACCCCAGCCGACAACACGCGGGTGTCGAGGCCGCTGGCCTTGCCGATGATCGCGGCCAGGTCGCCCAGATAGGCGAAGTCCGCCTGGCCGTTGGCCAACGCTTCGTTGACCACGGGGCCTGCGCCCTTGAAGAAGCGCCAGTCGATGCGGATGCCGTCCTTGGCAAACTCCTTCTCCAGCAGTTGCTGATCGCGCAGCACATCCACCACGCCGCCGGCACTGGGCTTGCTGCCAGCGCTGAGGTCGGGCACGGCGATACGGATCACATCCGGCTGGGCGGCATGCGCTGCCACGGGCACGGCACTCAACAAGGCGGCGAGCAACGGGCTGAGCAGGTGGCGGAAGGTGGTTTTCATGGCAAGGCTCCTTGGCAGGCTGCCACCGGCGATGGCCGGCGCTATGGGCCAGAAGCTAGGCAGGTCCGGTTAGAACCTACAAAGATCAAAACTTCATTTTTTAGTAACCAGAAGGCATAACTCAGGCGCCATGCGGGCCTGCGACGGGCTTGCAGGAAACGCATGGAAAATATGAGGAAAACGCAACGGGACGGGGCTTTCGCATGCACCGACCGCATGCTTTTATCTCTTGAATACTATTTATGTGAATTTTTAATTCCATAAATGAATAAACAAGGAACGGTTTGGGAGATGCCCCGATGAGCGAAGTCTTGAGCGCAAGTCTGCGGCGCCTGTGGCGGCCGCTGCGCGGCCCTTTCGCGATGCAAGGCCGCTCCTACCTGCCGTGGATCGTGCCGTTGGCGGTGGCGGCCTTGTGGGTCGTCGCCAGCCGGGAGCACTGGATGAGCGAACAGATCCTGCCCGCCCCCGCGCTGGTCTGGCAGAGTGCGCTGGAGTTCGGCTCCGGCGAACTCTGGGGCCACCTGTGGATAAGTCTGCAGCGCCTGATCTGGGGGCTGCTGGCAGGAGTCGCCAGCGGCCTGCTGCTGGGCACTTGGCTGGGCGGGTCGCGACGGGCGCAGACTCTGGTGCTGCCCACCTTCGTCGCCCTGGCGCAAATCCCCACACTGGCCTGGATCCCGCTGTTCATGCTGTTCTTCGGCATCGGCGAGCTGCTCAAACTGGTAGTGCTGGTCAAGGCGGTGGTGGTGCCGGTCACGCTACACACCCTGGTCGGTGTGCGCGACGCCCAGCCCAAGCTGCGCGAGGCCGCCGCCGTCCTGCGCCTGCCCTCTCACCTGCTGTTCCTGCGCCTGTTGCTGCCCGCCGCGCTGCCGGCGTTTCTCGCCGGTGTGCGACTGGCCTTGGCCACTGGCTGGACCTCGCTGCTGGCTGTGGAACTGCTGGCCTCCAGCGAAGGCATCGGCTACCTGATGGTCTGGGGGCGGCAGTTGTTCATGCTCGACCTGGTGTTCCTCTGCATCCTGCTGATCGGCCTGGTCGGCGCACTGATGGATCGCGGCTTCTCGCGCCTGGAACGCAGCCTGTTGCACTGGCCGCAACCGGCCACTGGCGAGCAGTTGCGCGGCCAGGTGCCACGGGGCTGGCAAAGCCTGCTGCTGCCTGCGGGGCTGTTGCTGCTGTGGCAGGCCGCCAACAGCCTTGGCTGGGTCGATGCCAACATCCTCTCTTCACCGCTGGATGTGCTGCGCAGCCTGTACGCAGGCCTGCTCGACGGTTCGTTACCCGAGGCCCTGCGCCTGAGCCTGCAACGCACCCTGGTCGGTCTGTTGATCGGCGGTGGCGCGGGGTTCGCCCTGGGCCTGCTGCTGGGCCTGTCAACCAACGCCGAGCGCTTGCTCGGCCCGAGCCTGTCGGCGTTGCGCCAGGTGGCGCTGTTCGCCTGGGTGCCGCTGCTGACCGCCTGGTTCGGCCTGGGTGAAGGCGCCAAGCTGGTGTTCGTCGCACTGGCGGCGTTCTTCCCGATGCTGATCGCCACCCAACGCGGCATCGCCAGCCTCCCGCCACAGTTGGGCGAGGCGGCGCAGGCCCTGCGCCTGGACCTGCCGCACCGGCTGCGTCTGCTGGTGTTGCCCGGCGCTGCCCCGGCGATCTTCGCCGGGCTGCGCCTGTCGCTGATCTATGCCTGGCTCGGCACTATCGGCGCAGAGTACTTCATGCCCTCGGACGGCGGCATCGCCAGTCTGATGATCGGCGCCCAGCAATTGTTCCGCATGGACCAGGTGATGGCTGCCATGGTCCTGATCGGCCTGGTCGGCGCCCTGCTCGGCCACCTCGGCCAACGCCTTGAATCACGCGCCACGCGCTGGAGATCCGCATGAACGCTTTCATCACCCCGGCCCTGCACGCGGCCAACCAAGCTGATGCCACACCGCCGCTGGTCAGCTTCGAGAAAGTCGGCAAGACCTTCAGCGTCGACGGTCAGCCGTTCGAAGCCATTCGCGACTTCGACCTGTCGATCGAACAGGGCGAATTCATCGCCATCGTCGGCTCGTCGGGCTGCGGCAAGTCCACCCTGCTGCGCCTGCTGGTGGGCCTGGACAACGACTACAGCGGCCAGATCCGCGTCGATGGCCAGCCGGTCAACGGCATCGGCGGTGAACGCGGCATCGTGTTCCAGGAGCACCGCCTGTTTCCCTGGCTGACGGTGGCGCAGAACATCGGCCTGGGCCTGGTCAACGACAAGCTCACCCAGGGCGAGCGCGCCCGTCGGGTGCATGAATTCGTGCACCTGGTGGGGCTGGTCGGTTTCGAATCGGCCTACCCGCACCAGCTGTCTGGTGGCATGGCCCAACGCGTGGCGATCGCCCGGGGGCTGGTGGCCAGCCCGCGCATCCTGCTGCTCGACGAACCGTTCGGCGCCCTGGATGCACTGACCCGCCAGCAGTTGCAGGACGAGTTACTGGCAATACGTGAGCGTTCTGGGGTGACCGTTCTGCTGGTGACCCACGATGCCGAAGAGGCAACCTACCTGGCCGACCGGGTGGTGGTGCTGGAACCGCGGCCGGGGCGGATCAAGGCGGTGGTGGAAGTTGGGCTGTCGCATCCGCGCCAACGCACCGGGGTGGCACTGCATGGCTTGCGCGAGAAGGTGCTGCACCAGATTACCGGGGATGGCGGCTATCTGCGGCCGGTGGTGCATAGGGTGGAGGGGTTGCGGCCGGAGTTGATTGCGCTCTAGGGGTGGGTTGCCTGTACCGGCCTCATCGCCGGCAAGCCGGCTCCCACAGGGTATTGCCTTGCTTTTGTGGGAGCCGGCTTGCCGGCGATGAGGCCGGTGCGGTCAACCGAGACTGCGCAGGTAGTCCCAGGGATAAATCCCCCGCTCATGCCCATCGCTGAACACCAGCTGCACCCCATACCCCTGGACCTCGATCCGCGCCACCCGCACATCCTCGCCCACCAGCGAAATCGCACCCTTCAACCGTGCTGCCCGGCACTGTGAACATGGGCAGGCACCGCGCAGCCGGGCGTGGCTGATCAACTGCTCAGCCTCACCCCACTGCACCAGCAGCTCACCGCGTGAGCGGTGGTTGCGCAAGGCGCTGGGCGCGCCCATCACACCGCCCCTTGCAATTGCGCCAAGGCAATGCGCACGGCCTTGCGCACTTCCGGGTCGCTGTCGGCCTCGGCCGCCTGCAACGCCGGCAATGCCCGGGCTTCACCCAGCTCGCCCAGCGCCAGTGCGGCTTCCTTGCGCAGGTTGGCGATGCCATGGCCCAGCAATTGCGCCAGCCCATCCAACGCGGCAGCATGGCGCAGCCGGCCCAAGGCCCGCGCCGCGCGCAAGCGGACCTGCCAATAGCTGTCGCCCAGCGCCGCGATCAACGCCTGGCCCGCTGCAGCCTGGCCGACCTTGCCCAGGGTGGTCGCCGCCTCTTCACGCACCTGCCAGGCCTCGTCGGCCAGAGCGCCGATAAGCGCCGGCAGCACACCGGCATCCCGGGCCAGGCCCAACGCCCCAATGGCGGCGCGGCGCACGTCGGTATCCGGCTCGTTGGCCGCCAGTTGCGCCAGCGCGGGCAAGGCCGGCGCATGCTTGAGCCAGCCGAGGATGCCCACCGCTTCGCGGCGCACACCGGCATCCACATCCGCCAACGCCTGCAACGCAGGCACAGCGGCGTCCTCCAGGCGCAGCTCGCGCAGGGCGCGCAAGGCGCTGGCCCGCACGAAGGCATCGGCATGGCTGGCCCAGGGCAGGATCAATTGCCCCGCCTCCTGGGTCTTGAGCTCGCTGAGGCTCTGGGCAGCCGCCAGGCGCACCGGCTCGGCGGGGTCGGCCAATGCGGCGCACAGGCCCTGCACCACTTCCGGCGCCTCCCAGGCTTCAAGCAAGCGCGCGGCTTCGGCGCGCACATCAGCATTGGCGTCGACCAACAGCGCATCGGTGAGCCAAGGCAGGCCGTCCGGGTCTTCCAGGTCGGCCAGTTCGATCAGGGCGATGCGTCGCACGCCGGCATCAAGGGCGTTCAGGCGTGGCAGCAGTTCGATGATGTCGGGGTTGTCCGTGATTCGTTCAGTCATAGCGCAATCCGCAGCGGAGGATGGTCGGTGTCGGGCAGGCCCAAGGGTGTCAGGCGCGGCAGTTCGCGTCCTTCTTCATGGCGCAGCAACGCCAGGCAATGGCGTTTGAGGTGGGTGAATGCAGGGCTGGTCAGCAGGCTCGCTCGCCGCGGGCGGGCGAAGTCCAGCCGCAGATCTTCGATAAAACGCCCAGGCCGGGGGCTCATCACCAGGAGGCGGTCGGCCAGGAACAGCGCCTCATCGATGTCATGGGTAACGAACACCACCGTGGTGCGAATGCGCGCCCAGATATCCAGCAGCAGTTCCTGCATGCGCGCACGGGTCTGCGCATCGAGGGCGCCGAACGGTTCGTCCATCAGCAGCAGGCGCGGGCGGTTGATCAGTACCCGAGCGATCTCGGCGCGTTGCTGCATGCCGCCGGACAACTGACTGGGCCAGCGTTGGGCGAAATCACCCAGGCCGACCAGTTGCAGCATCTCGGCGGCCTGATGTCGACGCTCGGCCTTGCCCAGCCCCTGCATCTTCAAGCCGAAGGCCACGTTGTCGAGCACGCGGAGCCAAGGCAGCAGCGTGTGATGCTGGAACACCATGCCGCGTTGCGGCGAAGGGCCGTCGACCGCTTGCCCGTCCACCAATAACTGGCCGCCGGCCGGCGTCAGGTGCCCGGCCAGTGCGCCGAGCAACGTGGACTTGCCGCAGCCGGACGGTCCGAGGATGCACACGAACTCGCCCGGGGCGATGGCAAAGTCCAGCGCCTGCACCGCTTCGAAGGTGTCACGCCCATGGCCCAGGCGAATCGACAAACCCTGCGCTTCGATCCGCCCGGGCACCTTTTGATAACTGCTCATCACGCACGCCTCCGTATCCAGGGCGTGGCCAGCGCGCCAAGGTGCTTGACCAGCGCGCTGCTGCCCATGCCCAGCACGCCGATCAGCAGCATGCCGACGATGATGTCGGGGTAGTTCTGCAAGGTGTAGGACTCCCAGGTGTAGTAACCGATACCGAACTGCCCGGCGATCATCTCGGCAGTCACCAGGCAGAACCACGAGGTGCCCATGCCGATGGCCAGCCCCGTGACGATGCTCGGCAGCGCGCCCGGCAGCACCACTTCGCGCAGGATCGCCCAGCGCCCGGCGCCCAGGCTGCGCGCCGAGGCCACCAGGCGCGGGTCGATCGCCTCGACGCCGTGCACGGTATTGAGCAGGATCGGGAACAGCGCACCGGTGAAGGTGATGAACACCATCGACAGCTCCGAGGAGGGGAACATCAGGATCGCCAGCGGGATCCAGGCCACCGCCGGGATCGGCCGCAACACTTCCAGCGGCGGCATCAGCGTGTCCTCCAGCCACTTCGAGCGACCGATCAACAGGCCCAGGCTCACCCCCAGCAGCGCCGCCACGCCGTAGCCGGCGAACACCCGCGCCAGGCTGCTGCCCAGGTGCGCCAGCAGGGCGTTGGAGGCCAGCAGTTGCCAGGCGGCGTCGAGCACCGCGCCGGGCGTGGGCACGTAGGTGAAGGTGAACAGCAGCAGGTCCAGCTTGTGGCTCGCGGCCAACTGCCAGAACAGCAGGCAGGCCAGCAGCGACGCCAGGCGCAGGGGCCAGCGCGCAAGGTCACGGGTCATGGCGGCGGCTCCCGATCAGCGCTGGGCCAGCAGCTTCTGGTTGGCCTGCACGAAGTCCAGCGCTTCGCCGCCATGGGCCTTGGCGTACTGCTCGGCCTGGTCCTTGAGCAGGAAAACCGCCAGCTGGCCCTGGCCGTTGCGCACGAACCAGGCCTGGTTGGCCAGCAGCTTGATGCCGCTGTCGGCGGCCTGGGCGTAGATCGCGCGGATATCCTTGCCCTCCTGTTCCAGCTGGGCCAGGGCGCTGAGCGCGGCTTCCGGGGAGGCGTAGTGGCGCACCTTGTCCTCGCCGCGTACCCAGATTTGCGCCAGGCGGCTGAAGTCGGTGATGGGCTTGCCGGTCGCGGCATCATTGGCCTTGAGTGGCAGCGGGTCGTAGTTTTTCAGGGCCTTGTCGTAGTCCTGCCCGGCCTGCTTGTAGGCGCTGCGGATGTACTGGTCATCGATGAACTGCGCGGTGTCCAGACCCCGGTCGGTCTTCTTCAGCAGCTTGAGGGTGTCGATGGAGGTGGCCACGGCCTGGCGGTACTCGGGCTTCCAGGTGAGGTCGCGGGTCTGCAGGCCGAGCGGGCCGTGGAACAGGTAGTTCACCTCGGCTTCGATGCCGGTGACTTTCTCGATCAGCTCGCTGTACTTCTCGGGCTCGGCGGCGAGCAGGCGGTCGGCTTCCAGGCTGGCACGCAGGTAGGCGGTAACCACTTCCGGGTACTTTTTCGCGTAGTCGGCGTCCACCAGCGCGCCATGGAAGGTCGGCGCGTTGGCCTGGGCGCCATCGTAGATCTTGCGGGCGAAGCCGCGGTTGGGGAACAGCTCGGCAAAGGGCACGAAGTCGGCGTGGGCCTCGATGCGGTTGCTGCGCAGGGCGGAACCGGCGATCTCCGGAGCCTGGGCAATGATCTTGACGTCCTTCTGCGGGTCCCAGCCTTGGGCGGCGACCGCGCGCAGCAGCATGCCGTGGGCGGTGGAGGCGAACGGCACTGAGATGGTCTTGCCCTTGAGCTCGGCCAGCGACTGCACGCTGGAGGCGGCCGGCACCACGATGCCGTTACCGCTGCCGTGCACGCTGCCGGACAGCACGCTGATGAACAGGCTGCGCTTGCCGGCGTCGAGGTGGGCGACGCCGTTGAACGAGCCGGGGAAGTCGGCCATGGCGCCAAAGTCGAGCTTGCCGGCGACCATCTCGTTGGTCAGCGGCGCGCCGCTGGTGAAGTTCTTCCATTCGACCTGGTACTGGGCGTCCTTGTACTTGCCGTCATGGGGCAGGTATTTGTCGAGCAGGCCCAGCTCGCGGATCAACAGGCCGCCGGTGGCGCAGTTGATGGTGGTGTCCTGGGTGCCGATGGCGATACGGATGGTTTCGGCGCTGGCGTTCAGGCCGGTGATTGCCAGCGCAAAGCCGGCCACGGTTGCTACAAGGCGCATGGGTGTTTCCCCTCGAATCGTTTTGAGTATTGGAGTCGTCTCCGCCACCGGGCTGGGGTGGTGGGAAACGAGGGGCATTGCAGGTGGGCGTCCGGTGGTTCGGCCGGATGGCGGGGGTTCGGGTTCAGCGCAGCAGGTACGGGATATCGACCTTCACCGCGCCGGTGGGGCAGTCCTTCTCGCAGGGCATGCAGTACCAGCATTCATCGAAGGCCATGTAGGCCTTCTGCGTGGCCGGGTTGATGGCCAACAGGTCCATGGGACACACCTCGACGCAGACCGTGCAGCCTTTTTCGGCGATGCATTTGTCTTCATCGATAGTCACCGGGGCGCTGCTGCGAAAGAAGATTTCCTGGGGTTGGTAGGCCATGTTCACGGGGTCCTTAGGGCCTTTGGCCCTCTTTATGGTTCATCGCCGGGGCGGCTGGCCCTATCGCTGGCAAGCCAGCTCCCACAAAAGCGCTATGCCCACCCTGTGGGAGCCGGCTTGCCGGCGAAAGGGCCGCACAGCGGCCCCATTCACGCCGCGTCAGCCTTCACCCGCAGCCGGTCGTACGCGGTCTGTTCCTCGGCATCCAGCGGGATCAGGTACGGCTCCACCGCTTTCTTGAAGCTGGTCATCCCACCGTCCTCGCCCTTCTTCAGATGGCAATGCACGAACCACTCGCCATCATTGCGCTCGGGGAAATCAACCCGGTGGTGGTACAGCCCCCAGCGGCTCTCCTTGCGGAACAACGAAGCGCGCGCGGCCATCTCGGCGCAGTCGCGGATGACCGCAACTTCCATGGCACGCATCAGCTCATGGGGGTTGTTGGCCTTCATCTGCTCAAGATCGCGTTCGATTTCGGCGAAGCGCGCCAGGCCGATTTCCATCTTCTTGGTCACCTTGGGCGGCTGCAGGTAGTCGTTGACCATGCGGCGTAGCTTGTACTCGACCTGGGCCGGCGGCAGGCCGTGCTCACGCTGCAAGGGCGCGAACACCCGCGCCTGTTCGCGTTCGACCTGCTGCGTGTCGACCTCGGCGTACTCACGCCCGGCCACATACTGCGCGGCATTCACCCCGGCGAACCAGCCATAGGTGAACGCGCCGAGCATGTAGTTGTGCGGTACCGCGGCCATGTCGCCGGCGGCGTACAGGCCCTTGACGCTGGTCTCGGCCTTTTCGTTGACCCACACCCCCGAAGCCGAATGCCCGGAGCAGAAGCCGATCTCGGAGATATGCATCTCGACCATGTGCTGGCGGTAGTCGGTGCCACGCCCGGCGTGGAACTGGCCACGGCTGGGGCGCTCGTTGCTGTGCAGGATTTCCTCGATGTTCTGGATGGTTTCCTCGGCCAGGTGGTCGAGCTTGAGGAACACCGGGCCGTTGCCGCCTTCGAGCTCCTGGTGGAACTCCCACATCATCTGCCCGCTCCAGTAGTCGCACTCGATGAAGCGCTCGCCCTTGCTGTTGGCGGTGTAGCCGCCCAGGGGGCCGGTGACGTAGGCGCAGGCCGGGCCGTTGTAGTCCTTGATCAGCGGGTTGATCTGGAAGCACTCCAGGTTGGCCAGTTCCGCCCCGGCATGGTAGGCCATGGCGTAACCGTCGCCGGCATTGGTGGGGTTTTCGTAGGTGCCCATCAGGTAGCCCGACGAGGGCAGGCCCAGGCGCCCGGCGGCGCCGCAGGCAAGGACAACCGCCTTGGCGCGGATCACCCGGAACTCGCCCGAGCGGCAGTCAAAGCCCAGTACACCGGCGGCGGCGCCTTCGCCATCGAGCAGCACGCGGGTGCAGACCATGCGGTTGCTGATCTCCACCCGGGCGCGCTTGAGCTGGCGGTACAGCACCTTCTTGATGTCGTGGCCCTCGGGCATGGGCAGCACATAAGCGCCCATGTGGTGGACCTTCTTCACCGCGTAGTCGCCTGTTTCGTCCTTCTCGAACTTCACGCCCCAGCGGTCGAGCTGCTCGATGGTCTCGAAACTCTTGGTGGCGTAGGCATGCACCGCGGCCTGGTTGACGATGCCGTCGTTGGCGACGGTGATTTCCTTGGTGTACTGCTCGGGCGTGGCATGCCCGGGGATGATGGCATTGTTCAGGCCGTCCATGCCCATGCTGATGGCGCCGCTGCGCTTGACGTTGGCCTTGTCCAGCAACAGCACGCGCAGGGTCTTGTCCTGCTCCTTGGCCTTGATCGCGGCCATGGGCCCGGCGGTGCCACCGCCGATGACGACGATGTCATAATCCTGGGTCTGGATGCTCATGCCTTGCCTCCCTTCTGGCGGTCGATGCGCAGGCGGTACTGGAACGCGTCGCCACGGTAATAAAGGTGTTCGAAGTCCAACGGGGCGCCGTCGGCGGTGTGGGTGAGGCGCTCGATACGCATGATCGGCGCACCCTCTTCCACCTCCAGGGCCTGGGTCAGGTCGCTGTCGGCGAGCACCGCGTCGATGGCAAGGTCCGCATGGCCAAGGGCGATGCCGCAGTCGTTTTCCAGCAACAGGAAGATGTCGCGGGTAACCAGGTCGGCCTTCTCCAGCTTCTCGCCGACCGCCTGGGGCAGCCAGGTGATTTCCAGCGACACCGGCTCGCGGTTGATCAGGCGCACGCGGCGGATTTCGGTAACCAGGCTGCCCTCCTCGACCTGCAGCCGCTGCGCGACCAATGCACTGGCCGGCACATGGCGGAAACTGCGCAGGCGGTTGAGCACTTCGTAGCCCATCTGCGTCATCGACTCGGCCAGGCCCTGCAGGGTGCTGACGTTCTGGAACGCCTTGGGCTTGGCGACAAAGGTGCCCTTGCCATGGATCTTGAAGATCAGCCCTTCCTTCTGCAGGTCGCCCAGGGCCTGACGCACGGTGATGCGGCTGACGTCGAAAGCCTTGCCCAGCTCGTTTTCCGAGGGCATGCGGCTGTGCGGTGGGTAGCTGCCGTCGAGGATGCGCTCGCGCAGCAGTTCCTTGAGCTGGGTGTAGAGCGGTACGGGAGAAAGCGGGAGCAATTCGGCCATGGTCTTCTCTGCTGGCTGACTTGTTATAACAAGTTGTGACCAGAAGATAGTGGGTATAAGCCTGGACTGGGAAATACCGATATCGAATATGGTTAGAGCGCATCGCAGGGCAAGCCCGCTGCCACGGGCGCGCGATCGCACAGCCAGGGAAAAACACTCCTATATCAAGGCGATGGACGCCACCAACGCAGATGGGTATCATGCGCCCCGTTGCACTCGTAGCTCAGCTGGATAGAGTACTGCCCTCCGAAGGCAGGGGTCGTGGGTTCGAATCCCGCCGAGTGCGCCATGACTTCGCGCTGCCACCCGTGTGTTTTCACCGATGGCGGCAAACAAAAGCCCCGCTCAGATCGCTCTGGCGGGGCTTTTGCGTTTCCGGGCCTCAGCCCTGCACGATGATCTGGCCTTGCAGGTCCCTGACCATGGTTTCAATGACTGGCTTCATCGCCTTGAACTCTTCAGGCGTGCACACCGCCTTCGGATGCTTGAACTGCATGCGCCGCTCGACCACCACGGCATTGCCATCGCGCGTGTAACGGGCACTGTAGTCGAAGCTGCCTTCCTTCACGGCAACGGCCTTGGGCGTCGCCAGGACGGTGACTTCGGCAGGGAACTCGAAGCGCGACTTCTCCACCGTTTCGTTGGAAATGCAGACGAAGCCCTGGGTGCGTTCGTTTTCGGCGGCAAAGCCATAGACCATCTGCGAGATACCGCCGACCAGACTGCTCAGTGCTGGAAGCCCATCTGGGCCTGGCAGGTTCACCAGGTTCTCGGTATGACCCTCGACCTGGCTGTGGAAGTGCTCCGGCGCCACCGATGGCTGGATCAGGATCTTGCCGCTGCCCCGCTGCCCGTAGGCATTGAGCACCTGCTCGACCATGCGGTCGAGATCTGCCGGTTTCATCGACTTGGCGCCATAGCGGTTGACCTCGCTGGCCCAACCCTCGATCGTCGAAGCGCCGGTGAAGTCCGCGGCGCCCGTGCCCTTGACCTTGAACAGCATCTCACCGACCTGCTTGCCGAACTGGGAGGCCGGGGTCTTGCCGAATTCGCCCGAGGCGGTCAGCAGCGTCGTCTTGTCCAGGTCCATCAGCGGCAGGTAGCCGGCGGCCACCGACGGGTCGGTCGAGTCCAGGTACAGATCCAGGCTCGGTACGTAGGTCAACACATGGTTGAGCACGCCCAGGGTCGGCACCTTGGGCAGGTGGTAGGCATTGCCGAGGTTGATCAGGGCAGGCGAGCTTTCGATGGCCACAGCCTTGAGCAACGCCTCGAGCAGGGCGACATGGTCCTTGCAGTCGCCATAGCGGTTGTCCAGCACGCTCTGCGCCGAATGCGGAACCACCCCGCCGGCACCGACATAGACCGCCACGTAGCGGATGTTCTCACGCACCCAGTCACTGAGCTTGAGCGCCTTGGCCCGGGCATCGGGCAGGTTCGCCGTCAACTGCTCGGCCAGTGCGGCGATGGCCGGCGTCACTTCCACCCCGGCGCGCGCCTGGTAGCTGGCGGCAAGCCCAGCGTAATCCTTGAAGGTCGACACCGCGAGGTACTGGCCATAGTCCAGGTAGGACACGGCGCTCGCCTCGATCCTGGCCCTGTCGGCGGGCACGAAGTCCCAGCGGTAGACCTTGCGGCCCTTGCCGGCCTTGGGCGAGGACGCCTTGAAGCCACGGGCATCAGCGTACAGCGGCAGATCCGCCGGCAGGTCGTAGATCAGCGAGAACTGCTCCACGGGGTGGAAATCCGGGCCGGTGAGGTCCTCGAAGTGGCCGGGGAACAGCGCTGTGTTGCGATGGCGCTTGTAACGCAGCACCAGGCGATCGCCGACGGCGACTTCCGGGAAGATCACCACCTTGACCCGGGAGTCCTGGAACATTGGCGCGTAGGTGGACGCCTGTTCCTGCTGCTCCTTGATCTGCGAGGCATCGACCATCACCTTGCGCCCATCGGGCTTCTGGGTGAAGGCTTCGTCGACCTCCAGGGTTTCGTACGAGCGGTTGTAGCTCAACGGCTGCTGGGCCTTGGCCTGGATGGCCCGCTCTTCGTTGATGCGCGAGATCGACTCGACCGCCACCTGGAAGCTGCCGTCGGTCTGCACGGTGAAGGTCTGCACGACCTTTTCCAGGGTGACAGAGTGGTCGGTGCCATCGTCCCGGGCCTGGGCGGGCGTGATGCAGGCAAGGGTGAAGGCCAGCACCCCGGCCAGGGGTGCAAGGTAAGACGTGAACATGAGGATCCTTCTCTCGTAAAACGGGTTATTACATAAAACGCTAATGATACGCATTTTTGTCATAAAGCTGCAGGCCGCGCCGTAGATGAAAGCTTGCACGTTTGTGCAGAAATGCACATTGCCACCTCTCCCGCGCCAGTAGTCATTGGTGATAGCGTGGGCATCTTCCGTTTGCGTAAACGGTCACCCTCCACCCCTTGCAAAGGAATGCGCACACCCATGCCATTTACCAAGCTATCCGCCGCATCGCTCCTGCTGGCCAGCGTGGCCATGTTCTCGATCCCGGCCCAGGCCAACCTCTCCCAGCAGCAGTCCGCCGCCATCATCAAGGCCTACGACGGCAGCGATCCGGCCGACTTCAAGCAGTTCCTCGGCAAGCTGGCCGGCAGTGACCTGGCCAAGGCCGACAAGCTGGACGACACCCTCAAGCTGTACCTGGCCGGCAAGCCCCTGGCTGCCGAGCAACAGGACGAGATCAACCGCCTGCTGGGCCTGTACACCCGCATCAAGTACGGCAAGGCCGCCAAGGAGACCCTGCGCGAGCTGGTGGAGATCCCGACCGTTCGCAAAGAGGGTGTGCCGCAGCACGAAAACCCGGATTTCCTCAAGATCGCCGACAAGATCAAGGCCCTGGCCGAGGGCTTCGGCCTGCAGTTCCGCAATATCGACAACCGCGTCTACGAGATCACACTCGGCGAGGGCAAGGAAGTCATCGGCATCCACGCCCATGCCGACGTGGTGCCGGTCACCCCAGAAAACTGGAAGCTCAAGGACGGCACCAAGCTCGACCCGTTCAAGGTCACCCTGGTGGGCGACCGCATGTACGGCCGCGGCACCGAGGACGACAAGAACGGCATCGTCGTGGCGCTCTACGCGCTGAAAGTAGCCAAGGACGAAAAGCTGCCGCTGGCGCGCCAGTTCAAGCTGCTGGTGGACACCACCGAGGAAACCACCGGTGATGCCATCCCCTACTACTTCGAACGCAACGCCACCCCCGACTACAACCTCGCGCTGGACGGCGGCTACCCGGTGGTGATCGCCGAGAAAGGCTATGGCACCGTCATGGCCACCTTCGCCAAGCGTGCCGGTGATGGCAAAGGCGCCGAGGTGATCAACCTCACCGGCGGCCTTGCCACCAACCAGATCCCCGGCAGCTCGGTGGCGACATTGACCGGCGACAAGCCGGCCGAGCTGGCCAAGGCCCTGGAAAAAGCCGGCGCGGCCTACGTCAAGCGCCATGGCGGTGACTTCAGCATCGACGCCAAAGTCGACGGCAAGCAGGTGCTGCTGACCGTGACCGGCGTGTCGGCGCACTCCTCCGAGCCCGAGTCCGGGGTCAACCCGGTGGCGCGCATGCTCGACTTCCTCAATGGCCTGGGCAAGGAGGTGCCGCTCAAGCACAACCACATCACCGACGCCGCCCGCTACGCCGCCGACAACTGGGGCCTGGACTACCTGGGCAACAAGCTTGGCGTGGGCTTCAAGGACAACTTCATGGGCCCGCTGACCACCTCGCTGACCTTCGTCGGCCTGGATGACAAGGCGCTGAAGCTGGCGGTGAACCTGCGTATTCCCAAAGGCAAGTCGCTCGACACCCTCAAGGGTGAGATCTCCGGCAAGCTCGACAGCTGGGTTGCCAAGAGCCAGACCAAGGTGGCCTTCGACTACAGCATGGACGAGCCGATGTACCGCAACCCCGAAGGCGAGTGGGTCAAGGCCCTGCTGGCCGTGGCCAGCGAGAACCTGGGCATGAAGCACGAGTACGGCACCTCCGCTGGCGCCACCTCGGTGCACGACCTGCCCAACGGCGTGCAGTTCGGCCTGGCCATGCCGGATGTGAAGTACACCGGGCACAACGACAACGAGTTCAAGACCGTGGAGCAGTTCATGCTCGACCTGCAGATCGTCAGCGAGATGGTGGCGCGGATCGGGCAGATGCCGAAGCTTTGATGACTCACTCGGGGCTGCGCAGCAGCCCCTTGCCACGATGACGTTTTTCAATCACCTCGATGCCGTTTCCTGCATTGCCGTGCAGAGCGCCGTGCCGGATGCTTTATTTACTCCGACACAGCGCTTTTTCACCCACCGAGGCCCGTATGAAGAACGTCGAACAAATCCTCAAAGCCAAGTCCCAGCATCAGACCGTCTACACCATAGGCCCTGATGACTCGGTGCTGGATGCCTTGAAGCTGCTGGCGGAGAAAAATGTCGGCGCCCTGCCGGTGGTGAAAGATGACCAGGTGGTAGGGATCGTCAGCGAACGCGACTACGCCCGTAAACTTGTACTCAAGGGGCGTTCATCGCCATTCACCAAGGTACACGAGATCATGAGCGCCCCTGTGATCACCGTGGAACCCAAGCAGAACCTTGAGTACTGCATGAACCTGATGACCAACCGCCACCTTAGACACCTGCCCGTGGTTGAAAACGGCAAGCTCATCGGCCTGCTTTCGATCGGTGACTTGGTTAAAGAGATCATCGCTGAGCAGGCAAACCAGATTGTCCAGTTAGAGCAATACATCCGCGGCGAATGATCCCGCTCAGTGGTAAGCGCGCTCCAGCTCGTCCAGTTGATGGTCGAAGCTGCGCAGGCGCGCCGACCAGGTGTACACCAGCACTTCCAGATCGCGATTGAGCACGGCGGTATTGCCGCCCTCGCGCACCGGGGCATCGCACAGATCCAGCTGATAGCGCTCGCGGGCCATCGCCGTGGCCACGCTGGACAAGTCGCGGGCATTGGCCAGCCAGTGATGGTGGTGGTCGTGCACCTCGCGGTCGAGTTCCCGGCACTGGCGCTTGAGGGCGTCGAGGCTCTGCTCCAGCGGTGTGCCCTTGAGCTCGCCCATCACCTCCTCGAAGGTGCGCCCGGAGTGCCAGTAGCTGCCCCAGAAGTAGCGGTCGAACACCGTCTCGACCCGGCGCAGGGCGACTTTGGTGTTCCAGATGGTCAGCAACGTTCGCCCCTGGGCCACCTCACGCTTGTTCAGGTGCAAATGCTGCCAGGCGATCCAGGCCAGGCCGCAGAGCGCCACCGCCGCGGTCACGGCGGCGGCGGCATAGAGAAACTGCACGGCCTGGTTCATCTGGTGGGTGTGCCGTATACCGTAGAAGTAGCCGGCGGTCAGGGTGCCCAGGATCGTCACGGTGCACCAGAATCCCGGTGCGTAGGGATCTTTCATCGCGCCATCCCCTCTTGTTTTACCTGAGCATAGCAACGGCCCGATCACCCATCAGGTGCCGCTCGGCGCTTTATTTGCGGGGGCGACGCAGCGCTTCGTTGAGTTGGTCGAAGGGTACCGCCCAATCGGCGTCCTCTATGATGCTTTCCTTCAAAAAGGTTCTTTGCGCCTCGGTCCAGAACGGTGCGTCCACCAGCTTGATCTCATTCTTCAACGGCGAATGAGTGGTGATGAACTGGTCGATGCTGGTGGCATCGTCCGCCAGCCCCAGTTGCTTGAACAGGTCGGCAAATGGATGGTTCGGTGCTTCCATGATTCCTCCTCGGGCCGGGCGGGTCGTCCACGACGCCAACCCGGCGTTGGTTGCGAGCATCAGCTCAGTTCGCGCACTTCGGCGTGCGGCACCAGCTTCAAGTATTGCTCCATGCTCATGTGGATCAGATGATCGTGGTCACCTGCCTCGAGGTAGACATCGCCCTGGCGGGTAAGACTCCGGTCGAGCAGCATGGGAATGTTGTAGGCGTCGCCCAGGGCCGGGATGGCGCCGCGCTCGCAATCGCCGAACAGGCTCGGCAGGTTGCTTTCGCGGGTCAGCTGCCAGGCCCCGGTCATGCGCACCTCGGTCATGTCCAGATGCCGGTTGGCCGGCAGCACGGCCATGATGAAGTTGCCATGGCGGTCATCAAGCATCACTGACTTGGCGACCCGCTCGGCGGGTACGCCGGCCGTGCGCGCCGACTCAAGGCTGGTGGCCGAATGGGGATGGGGAATGATGTCGTAGTCGCAGTTGGCCTGGTCCAGGCGCTGCTGAAGGGTCTTGGCCATACGCATGATGCACCTCCGGTTTTGCCCCCACCCTCAAGTTTAGGCCGTGGCCCGGCAGGCACGGCTAAACTTCAAGGACAGGTCTGCATGAGGTGACGACAGGTGATCGCCCAGCGCTGGCGCATGCTGCTGTTGCTGTTGATCCTCGGCTTCGCGCCGGGTGGCCAGAGCGCGCCTGGCGCAAATGTATGGCTGTTGAGCGTCGATGATGCCATCGGCCCGGCCAGCGCCGACTACCTGCTGCGTGGGCTGGACCAGGCGCAGGCACAAGGCGCGCAACTGGTGGTGATCCGCCTCGATACCCCCGGTGGGCTGGACAGCGCCATGCGCCAGATCGTCAAGGCGATCCTGGCAAGCCCCGTGCCGGTGGCCACCTACGTCGCCCCGGGTGGGGCCAGGGCAGCCAGCGCCGGCACTTACATCCTCTACGCCAGCCATATCGCGGCCATGGCCCCAGGGACCAACCTCGGCGCCGCGACGCCAGTCCAGGTCGGCGCTCCCGGCAAAGCTGAACAACCCGCCACGAACAGCGAAGAAGGCACACTGGCACGTAAACAGGTCAATGACGCCGCCGCCTACATCCGTGGCCTGGCCCAGCTGCGCGGGCGCAACGCCGACTGGGCGGAGAAGGCCGTGCGCGAGGCCGTCAGCCTGTCGGCCAGCGAAGCCCAGCGCTTGCAGGTAATCGACCTGGTCGCCGCTGACCTCCCCGACCTGCTGCGCCAGCTCGATGGCAAGTCACTGCTCGTCGCAGGCCAGACCGTGCAACTGCGCACCCATGAGGCCAGCGTGACCGAACACCTGCCGGACTGGCGCACCCGCCTGCTGGCGGTGATCACCAACCCCAGCGTGGCGCTGATCCTGATCATGATCGGCGTGTACGGCCTGCTGTTCGAATTCATGAGCCCGGGCTCCGGGGTCGGCGGCGTGGTCGGCGGCATCTGCCTGCTGCTGGCGCTGTATGCCCTGCAACTGCTGCCGGTGAGCCATGCCGGGGTGGCGTTGATCCTGCTCGGGGTGGCGTTCATGGTCGCCGAGGCGTTCCTGCCCAGCTTCGGCGTGGTCGGCTTCGGCGGCATCGTCGCCTTCGTCGTCGGGGCGGTGATCCTGATGGACACCGACGCCCCCGGCTTCGGCATTCCGCTGGCACTGATCATCAGCCTGGCAGTGCTCTCGGCGCTGTTGCTCGGCGGCGTGCTGGGCATGGCGGTGAAAGCGCGCCGGCGCGCCCTGGTCAGCGGCGATGCCGGGCTGGTGGGCAGCCTGGTCACGGTGACGCAGGTGCGCACCGACAACCCGTTCTGCGGTTCGGTACAGGCCCAGGGCGAACAGTGGCAGGTGCAGTGTGCGACACCACTGCAACCTGGCCAGCACGTGCGGGTGACGGCCCGTCATGGCGTGACCCTGGAGGTCAGCGCCACTGCGCCCACGGCGCAAGGAGAGTAGACGATGTTCATGCAATTCGGTTTCAGCGCCGTACTGGTGCTGCTGGCCATACTGCTGCTGTCGGCGCTGCGCATCCTGCGCGAGTACGAGCGCGGCGTGGTGTTCCAGCTCGGGCGTTTCTGGCAGGTCAAGGGCCCGGGCCTGATCATCCTGATTCCGGGAATCCAGCAGATGGTGCGCGTCGACCTGCGTACCGTGGTGCTCGATGTGCCGCCCCAGGACGTGATCACCCGCGACAACGTCTCGGTCAAGGTCAACGCCGTGCTCTACTTCCGCGTGCTCGACCCGCAGAAGGCGATCATCCAGGTCGAGGACTTCCTCGCTGCTACCAGCCAGCTGGCCCAGACCACCTTGCGGGCGGTGCTCGGCAAGCACGAGCTGGACGAACTGTTGGCCGAGCGCGAACAGTTGAACTCGGATATCCGCGAGGTGCTGGACGCGCAGACCGACGCCTGGGGCATCAAGGTGGCCAACGTCGAGATCAAGCACGTCGACCTGAACGAATCGATGATCCGCGCCATCGCCCGCCAGGCCGAGGCCGAGCGTGAGCGACGGGCCAAGGTGATCCATGCCGAAGGTGAGTTGCAGGCGTCGGAGAAACTCATGCAGGCGGCGCAGATGCTGGGCAAGGAGCCGGGGGCTATGCAACTGCGCTACATGCAGACGCTGGGCTCGATTGCCGGCGACAAGAGCTCGACCATCGTGTTTCCGATGCCGATGGATCTGCTCAAGGGGCTGGTGGATCGTCAGCGCTGAAAAGCAATCGCGGGGCCAGCCCGCTCCCAGAACCGTGGGAGCGAGCTGGCCCCGCGATGATCAAATCAGATCGGCGCGCGGCGCAGCGTCGCCAGGAACGTCGCCGCGCCAATGAACAGTCCGGCAAAGGTACGGTTCAGGCGTTTCTGCTGCTTCGGCGTACGCAACAGGCGCAGCACCCGCGAAGCCAGGCCGGTGTAACCCGCCATCACCAGCATGTCGACGCTGATCATGGTCACGGTGATCGCCACGTACTGCGGCAGCAACGCCTCGTGCGGGTTGATGAACTGCGGCAGCACCGCGAGCATGAATACCAGCGCCTTGGGGTTGCTGACGTTGACCAGGAAGCCACGGAACACCAGGCTCAGCGGCTTGCCGATCGGCCGCACGCCGGACTCGTTGCTCATGTCCATCGGCAGGGCTTGCCATTGTTTGTAGGCAAGGTAGACCAGGTAGGCGACGCCGAACCACTTGATGACCTGGAAGGCCGTGGCGGAAGCGGCGAGGATGGCGCCGACACCGGCGGCGATGACGGCGATCTGCACGATCAGGCCCAGTTGCAGGCCCAGGGCGTTCCAGTAACCACGCCAGAAACCGTACTGCAGCCCGCTGGACATCGAGGCGATCGCCCCGGCACCCGGCGACAGGCTGATCACCCAGCACGCGGCAAAGAAGGCCAACCACGTTTCCATCGACATCGCACACCTCGCTCGAACATTTGTTACAAAGCGTTAAGCTACGGTGCTGGCGAAAAAATAACCAGTAAATTCTGCGGCTTCAGTCGGTTTCGATCGATTCCGGCTTGACCGCAGTGGTGGCCTCGGCGCCACGCCAACGGCGCACGGCTTTCTGGAAGAACTGGCTGTTGGGCACCTGCACCAGTGCGCCACCCGCTTCCGGCGTTTCCATCAGCGTGGTGTACAGCAGGTTGATGGCGATCACCCGGCCCTTCACCCCCGGTTTGTCGAGGGTATCGACCAGCTCGACCACATCGCCGATACGAAACGGCCCGACGGTGAAGATCAGCACCGCGCACAGCAGGTTGGACAGCACGCTCCAGATAGCGAAGAACGCCACCGCCGCCACCGCGACGAAGCCCGACAGCGCGGTCCACAACACCGTGGCCGATACACCCAGGCGCTCGAGCACAAACAGCAGCGCGCTGCCCATGATCAGCCAGCGCAAGGCGCCGCGCACCGGCACCATCAGCTCGTGCGGCAACGGGTAGCGTTCGCCCAGGCTTCTCAACCCGCGAGCGACCATGCGCTGCAGGATGAACGCGGCGATCAGGATCAGCAGAATCTGCAACCCCAGCCACATCGAGTCCATCCACTGCCCCGGCAACAGCGAGCGCAGCTCCTCCATCAGGACAGCGCCTCGAGTTCGGCCTGCATGCTTTCGAGGGTTTCCAGGGCTTCCATCCAGGCCTCCTCAAGCTCGCCTTCGCGTTGCTTGAGCTTGGTCTGGCGCGCCAGCAGGTCGCGCAGTTCGTCCTTGCGCGCGGCCTCGTACACGCCACCGTCGCCCAGGGCGGTCTCGACCTCGGCCAGGTCCTTGTGCACCTGGTTGAGCTCGGTCTCCAGCTTGTCGGCCGCCTTCTTGTGCGGCGCCAACTGCTGGCGCAGCGCCGCGGCCGCCTGGCGCTGGGCTTTCTTGTCGGTCTTGTCCGGGTTGGCCGGCGTGCTGCTCACCGGCGCGTTGCGCTGGCGGAACTCGACAAGCCAGCGGCTGTAGTCGTCGAGGTCGCCGTCGAAGGTATCGACCTTGCCGTCGGCCACCAGCAGGAAGTCGTTGGTGGTGCTCTTGAGCAGGTGACGGTCGTGGGAGACCACCACCACGGCACCCGCGAATTCCTGCAGCGCCATGGTCAGCGCCAGACGCATCTCGAGGTCCAGGTGGTTGGTCGGCTCGTCGAGCAGCAACAGGTTCGGCCGCTCCCAGGCGATCAACGCCAGGGCCAGGCGGGCCTTTTCGCCACCGGAGAAGTTCACCACCGGTTCGTCGACACGGTTGCCATGGAAGTCGAAACCACCAAGGAAGTCACGCAGGGTCTGCTCGCGCTCACCCGGGGCAATGCGCTGCAGGTGCAGCAGCGGGCTGGCCTTGTCGTCCAGCGAGTCGAGCTGGTGCTGGGCGAAGTAGCCGACGGCGAGGTTTTCGCCACGCACCAGGCGCCCGGACAATGGCTGCAGCTCACCGGCGAGGTTCTTGATCAGGGTCGACTTGCCCGCGCCGTTGGGGCCGAGCAGACCGATGCGCGCACCCGGCGCCAGCTGCAGCTTGACCTTCTCGAGGATGGCCTTGTCGCCATAGCCCAGACGGCCTTCGGACAGGTCGAGCAAGGGGCTGGAGATCTTCTCGGACTCACGGAAAACGAAGTCGAAGGGCGAGTCGACGTGGGCCGCCGACAGCTCCTCCATGCGTTCCAGGGCCTTGATCCGGCTCTGCGCCTGGCGGGCCTTGGTGGCCTGGGCCTTGAAGCGGGCGATGTACTTTTCCATGTGCGCGCGCTGCGCCTGCTGCTTCTCGTAGGCCTGCTGCTGCTGCGCCAGGCGTTCGGCGCGAGTGCGCTCGAAGGCGCTGTAGCCGCCCTTGTAGAGATTGAGCTTGCGCTGTTCGACGTGCAGCACATGGTCGACCACGGCATCGAGGAAGTCGCGGTCGTGGGAGATCAGCAGCAGCGTGCCCGGGTAGCCCTTGAGCCAATCCTCCAGCCAGAGGATGGCGTCGAGATCCAGGTGGTTGGTCGGCTCGTCGAGCAGCAGCAGGTCGGACGGGCACATCAGTGCCTGGGCCAGGTTCAGGCGCATCCGCCAGCCACCTGAGAAGTCGCCGACGCGGCGGTCCATCTGCTCGTTGCTGAAGCCAAGGCCGGCCAGCAACTTGCGCGCGCGGGCGTCGGCAGTGTAGCCGTCGGCGCTGTCCAGTTCACTGTGCAGGCGCGCCAGGGCAGTGCCATCGTGGGCCAGTTCGGCGGCGGCCAGATCTGCCTGGACCTTGCGCAGGCGCACGTCGCCATCGAGGACATAGTCCACGGCGATACGGTCGAGGGTATCGACCTCCTGGCGCATATGGGCGATGCGCCAGTCGCCGGGCAGCTGGCAGTCACCGGCATCGGGCGACAGCTCGCCGCGCAGCAAGGCGAACAGGCTGGATTTGCCGGCACCATTGGCACCGATCAGGCCGGCCTTGTGGCCGGTGTGCAGGGTCATCTCGGCGCCTTCTAGCAGGCGCTGGGGACCACGCTGTAAAGTGAGGTTCGATAGTCTGATCATGATGGTCGCGGAGTCTACCAGCTTCCCCGATCACTGGCGCGAGTGAAACCATGCACACCGACCTGTGGAATCATGCGCTGGCCCTGTATGCCCGGCCGGGTGTCGAGGCAGCTTGCCTGGCCCTCCAGGAACTGGGCGGTGATGTCTGCCTGCTGCTCTGCGGCACCTGGCTACAGGCCCGCGGCATAGCCCCCAACGAACAACGGATTGCCACCCTGCAGGCGCTGGCCCGGCCCTGGCAGCGCGATGTTGTGGCGCCGTTACGCGCCCTGCGCCGGCAATGGCGCGAACATGCGCTGGCCGACCCGCAACTGAGCGTGATGCGTGAGCAGGTGAAAGCCCTGGAACTGCAGGCTGAACGCACGTTGCTGGAACGCCTGGAGGCGTTGGCGCGTGAGTGGCCGGCGCAAGCGGGCGCGGCGCCGGACTGGTTAGCCTGGCTGGCGCCGGACCAGGCCAGGAACCACGACGCGCTGCATCAGCTGCGCGCCGCGGCCCGTGGGCTTCAGGACGCCGAAGTCGGCGACTGAGTCGGAGTGCCGGTGGCCGCAGGCGCGGTGCCGCCGGTCACTGGTGCCGGAGTGGCGCTGGCGGCCGGAGTGGCAGGCTTGCTTTCGGCGGGTTTGCTGGCGGCAGGTTTGGCCGGGGCTTTGGCGGCGGCCGGTCTGGCTGCAGGTTTGGCTGCCGGCTTCGGGGCGGCTTTGGCAGCAGCAGGCTTGGCCACTGGCTTGGCGGTGGCAGGCTTCGCCGGGGCCTTGGCGGCAGCAGGCTTGGTCGCTGGCTTGGCGGCAGCAGTCTTCGCCGGAGCCTTGGCAGCAGCAGGCTTGGCCGCTGGCTTGGCAGCCGGTTTGGCGGCGGCAGTCTTCGCCGGAGCCTTGGCGGCAGCAGGCTTGGCCGCTGGCTTGGCAGCTGGTTTGGCCGCGGCAGTCTTCGCCGGAGCCTTGGCGGCAGCGGGCCTGGCCGCTGGCTTGGCAGCCGGTTTGGCGGCGGCAGTCTTCGCCGGAGCCTTGGCGGCAACAGGCTTGGCCGCTGGCTTGACGGCTGGCTTGGCGGCGGCAGTCTTGGTCGCTGCCTTGGCAGCAGCAGGCTTGGCCGTTGGACGGGTTGCCGGCTTGGCAGCAGCCTTGACCGGGGCTTTGGTTGCAGCGGGCTTGGCGGCAGCTTTCGGTGTTGCCGTACGTGCGCCCAGGGCCTTGGCGGCCGCCTCGCGCACCTTGCCGACACCCTGGGCCAGCTTCAGGCTCTCCTGGGCATCACGCTTGAGTTGCTGGATATAAGTACGGGTCTGCGCCTGGCGATCCTTGAGCGAATCGAGCAAGTCTTCAAGTTCGCCAGCAGCTTTTTGTGCCTTGCCTTGTGCCTTGGCTTTACCGGCCTTGGCGGCGTCCTGCAACTTCAGGCGGGCGTTGTGCAGTTTCTCCTGGGCCTTGCCACGTTGTTTTTCCAACTTGGCCAAGAGTTTCTCGGCATCCGCCAGCGCTTGGGAGCAGGCATCTTCCAAATGTTCGAGCAGGCTACCCGAAAGTTGCTGGAGCAGGTGCAACGGCGTACTTACTGGCTTCTTTTTGGCCGACATGGTTTACCTCCTGGCTGACGAGAGTGCGGCTCATACTATGCTTCTGCTGCTACCGCCGCTAGGGCATGTTGACAGTCTCGGTAGCGCCGCGTTGCATGCCTGGGCAAAGTTGTTGTCTTGCAGCTGGAAACAAGTGTAGTTGCCCATTAGTGCAGTGCCGATATTTACACATCTCTGGCCAACAACGCTGGCATACTTCGCGCTCATTGCCGCAGGAGACCTCCATGCCTCGTTATCTGATTCTCGGCCTGTGCCTGGTGACGCCGCTCTCCCTGGCCAATGCCGAGACCACCCCCGTCAACGACAGCGACCTGGCCTATAGCCTGGGCAGCAGCCTCGGTGAGCGGTTGCGTCAGGAAGTGCCCGGCCTGCAGCTCGACGCACTGGTCGAAGGGCTGCGCCAGGCCTACCAGGGCGAGCCGCCACGGATTGCCAAGTCACGCATGCAGGCCATCCTCGAACAGCACGAAACACAAGCCAACGCCGCCGCAGAGCAGGCCCAGGTGGACAAGCTGGGGGAGGCCGAAAAGCGCTTTATCGCGGGTGAGCGGGCCAAGGCCGGAGCCCGTGAGTTGCCCGAGGGCGTTCTCTACAGCGAACTGGCCAGCGGCAGCGGTGCGCAGCCCAAGACCAATGGACGCGTGCAAGTACGGTATGTGGGCAAGCTGCCGGATGGCACGGTGTTCGACCAGAACCTGCAACCTCAGTGGTTCAAGCTGGACTCGGTGATCGAGGGCTGGCAGGTGGCGCTGCCACGAATGAAAGCGGGGGCCAAATGGCGCCTGGTGATCCCGTCGGCGCAAGCCTACGGCGCCGACGGTGCGGGTGACCTGATCGCACCCTATACCCCACTGGTGTTCGAGATCGAACTGCTGGACGTGGCCGACTGAATCAGGCCTGCACCGGATCCTCTACCTTGTGCGCAGTGTGCAGCACTTCGATGAGACAGTCCTCCAGCTCGAAGCGCTCTCGCAGCAAGCTTCCTAGCTTTCCCAGCTTCTCGGCGAAGCGCTCGATATCGGTGCATTCGCCCTTCTCGCAGTGGTCATTAAAGGCCAGTGCGATCTGGGTGCTGTCGTTGATTCGCGGGTTGATCTCTTCAGCCAGTTTCAGGGCCTTCTGATCACCGAATGCCTTGGCCTCGGTGACCAACTGCTCACTGACTTCGAAATGCCAGGCTGACACGTAATCGACCAGCACAGCGCAAAAATCGCGGTTCTTATCCTTGTCCGCAAAAGCCGGCTTGGCATCGCGCAAGGTGCGGAAGGCTTGCACCAGCTCCTCGCGCTCCTTGAGCCAACGGTCGATCAGCTTGTGAACACCGCCCCAGCGTTCCTGGGCGTTCTGGCAACTATCGAGCATGGCGATCTCTTCCCTTCTGGGTAGATGCCGCTGCACCTCGCGACACAACACCGTGGCACAAAGGTGACATCAGCAAACGGCATCGAGCAGTTGTATTTTCGGTATGCGTGCTGGGAGATTATTCCCGCGCGACCTGCCCATCAAGGTACGCAGCAGACTAAGTTCATACAAGCGTTTAATCCCTCTGCCGGCCACCACTGGTCGCGCAATCCCCGGCTCGTTGCGCTGGATCAAGCCACCGCGCCGTGGCGCAATCGATACACCACCAGCCACGACAGTGGTTGCGCGGCCAGCAACAGGAACGCCAGCAGGCTCCATTCAGGCAGGGTCAGGTCGAGAAAGCTCCAGTTGATCGACACGCATTCCGGGCTGCCCAGCAGGAAGGTTCGCAGGATCTCGCCCCAGGGACGCTCCATCAGGTGCGCCAGCGGCAGATGACAACCGCTGAGCGGCAACGGCTCGGCCTGCAACCAGACATGTCGACCGGCGAGCAAGGCGCCGGCAACCGAGAACCCCAAGGCCAACCGGGCATGCAATCGCTGCTGACCGGCGTGGACGACCGCACCCAGGCAAGCCAGCGCATAGAGCCCCAGCATCAGGCGCTGGCTGAAGCACAGCGCGCAAGGGTCGAGGCCGACCACGTTCTCGAGGCGAAACGACGCCACCAGCACAGCGACGGCGGCCAGGAAGGCGGGAAAGAAAAAGCTGCGCAGGCAGGCCAGCGACATGGGCGAAGGTGATCCGAAAAGAGGAGATGTGATTTGAAACGGTAGAGGAAAGGGGCGCTTTGTATCAAGTCGCTACAGCGCAGACAAGTCGCTGAATGGATAGGGAATCATTTTCGTAGAAAGTGGGAACATTCCGACACGGACGAAGGAAAGTTCAGCGCCCGCCATTTACGCATGCCAAGGCAACAAAACCGGTGCCAGGCACGGCCCCACGAGGGCAATGAGCTCTGCGTGGGGCGAGCCCAGGCCCCTTCAGGCCCGAACCCCCTCCGGCAACGGCAGCGCCAGCAGACGTTCATCCAGCAACCCCAAGCCTTCCTGGAACAGCTGGTTGCTGCGCTCGGTCTCGCCAAGGCCAGCCAGAAGCCGCGCCAGCTCCGCGCAAGCCTCTGGATTGCGCTCCATGCGCAGGCTGCTCTCCAGGTAGTCACGGGCCTTGCCCCACAGGCGATTCTGCAGGCTCAGGCGCCCTAGGGTAAGCAACAGACTAGGGTCCTGCGGATGCTCCTTCAGCCAGCCTTCGGCCGTCTGCAACTGGCGCCCAGGATCATCGCCGCGCACCAGCCCATACAAGCGGGCCAGATGGCTTTCGTAGCCACGCTTGAGCGCGCCGCGCAACACCTGCTCGGCTTCACCCTGGGCGCCGATTTGGCGCAGCTGCTCGGCATAGGCCGACACCAGTTGCGGCTCCTGGCGCTGGGCGTTGGTCAACTGCTGCCAGGCGCGCTCGAGCGCCTGGCGCGCCGTCTGCGGGTCCTCGTCACGGGTCGCCGCCAGGCCCAGGTTCTGGCCCCAGGCACGCTGCTCCAGGTCGGCCAGTTCGGCCGCTGGCAGCACCTTGTGCTTGCGCAGGTCAGGCAGCAGGCGGATCAGCGCCGGCCAGTCACCACGCTCCAGGTGCAGGCGGTGCAGCAGGCGCAGCACCTGCGCATTATGCGGATGGCGCTCCTGCATGGCCTGCAGGGCCTCCAGCGCCCCGTCGCTTTCGCCGCGGTCCATCTGCAGTTGGGCATGGGTCAGGGCCACGGCAAGCTCTGCCTGGGGTTGGCGCTCCAGGGCGCGCTCGAGCAACTGGTCACGCTCCTCGACCCGGCCCAGTTCGTTGGCGGCACGGGCGGCGCCGAGGTAGTAGAGCAGTGGCTGGCGATCGGATTCGGCGGCACGCTGCAGGTGGCGTTGGGCACTTGCCCAGCGCCCCTCGGCCAGGTCCAGCTGCCCCTGCTCGATGGCGATGCGCTTGCGGCGGCTGCGGTTGCGCCGCGACCAGGGGTTGACCACCCCGGAGGACGTCAGCACCAGCCCGACCAGGTAACGCGCCAGCAGCAACAGCAGGACGATCCCGACCAGCGCGCCCAGTGCCGCCCACAGCCCCGACTGATAGCGGAAGCCGCCGTAGGCGATCAGCACGTAGCCGCTGTGCTTGGCGATCGCGATACCCAGCGCCGCGGCAATAACGATCGCCAACACTGCCAGCAGGTAAACGCGCTTCATGGCTTGGCCCCTTCCGTGGTAGCCGGCAGGTGGCGACGCTGGATATAGGCCTGCACCGCAGCCAGGCTCTCGCTCAGGTCAGGCGTGACCACCGACACCGGCTGGTCGGCCAGCTGGTTGAGGTTGTCGAGCATCGCCTTGCTCTGCGGATTGTCCGGGTTGAAGTTGGCCAGCAACACACTGCGCGCATCGTCCAGGGCCTGGGTGTAGACCTTGGCTTCGCCATTGAGCGCCGCCCATTGCGCCTGTTCGATGGTCAGGCTCAGGGCCAGGCGCAGCTGGTTGAGCGACTGGCCGGACAGCAGCGGGCGAACGTTGTCGTCGGCATTGAACTCGATCTGGAAGTACTTGGACATTTCCGCCCACCACTGTGACCAGCGGCTGGCGCCATCGCCATCGGCGGTCAGGGCGCCCATGGCGTCGGCCTGGCTGTCGAACTCGGGCGACTGGGCGCTGAGCTGCTGGACCATCTCACGCTGCGCGGCGAGCTTGAGGAACAGGCCGGTACGGTCCGGCTGCTGGGTGCTGGAAAGCGTCGCCAGGCTACGTGCCAACTGCTCGCGGGCAGCGAAGGCGCCCGGGTCGCTCTGCTCACGAAGAATTTCATCGGCGCCCTCGACCAACGCCTTGGCACTGGTGATGTCCTGCAACGCCGACAGGCGCAGGGTCGCCAGGCGCAGCAAGTGCTCGGCCTCGGCCAGGCGCCACTCCTTGCGGCTTTCGCCCAATACGGTCTCCAGGCGCTGGCTCAGGCGCTGCTGGTCGCCCTGCAGTTGCGCTACAAGGCGACGGCGATCTTCCAGTTCGCTGGCAGCCGGCAGGCTGGCCAGCTGCGCGCTGAGCTGCTGCTCGCGCTGCTGCAGCGCGTCGGCGCGCTGGTTGAGGGCTTGCAGGTGTTCGCCCTGGCCTTGTTCGCTGCCTTGCAGCTGGCGAACCTGCCAGACGCCCCAGCCGCCGACCGCGACGCCTGCGGCGCCCAGTAGCAGAGCCAGCAGCGCCAGGCCGTTGCCGGAGCGTCGGGCGGGCTTGGCGGTGGCGGATTCCGGCGCCTCGGACGCCACGGGCTGTTCGGTGTTGGACAAGACAGTTTCGCTCACGTATCCATCCTTTGCATGGTGGCGCATCGCTCTCTAGCTTAGCGCCTTAAGAGGCAGGCGCAGCGGTTCGCTGCACGGCTGCCAGCAAGGCCGCGGCGCTGGCGCCACGGCAATCCACAATATCCAGCGCCCCGAGTGCGCGGGCCTGTTCAGCGACCCGTGGGCTGGGCACGAACAGCGGCAATCGGGAAAACCGCGGCCAGTGCGCACCCGCGAGTCGATGCAAGTGTTCCAGCCCCTGCCCACTGCTGACCACCAGGCCATTGAGGCGTTCCCCATCGATGCGTCGGGCGAGGGTTCCGGCAGGGTAGTCGGGCAGGCAGCGGCGATACAATTCCAGATAATCGACACTAGCACCTTGCTCGGCAAGACGCTCGGCCAGCAGTTCACGACCTCCGACGCCGCGCACGATCAGGACGCGAGGCCTCGGTGACTCAGCAATAGCCTCGCGCAAGGCGGGCAGCCCGAGCAAGGCCTCGCTGTCGTCACCGGCCGCTGGAAAGGCCACTTGCAGCCCATGCTCCTGAAGAATTCGCGCCGTCGCCTCACCTACCGTGAACCAACCTGCGGAAGGCGGCTTCACTCCCGCCTGGGCGAGCTGCTCCAGCAGCAGGCGGGCCGCCGGCTTGCTGACCACGATGATGGCCTGAGCCCCGGCGATCGTCCGCAGGCACTGCATCTGCGCCGGGTCCGGCGCGAGCGCCTCGATCACCAGCAAAGGCAGGCTGGCGCTGGCGATACCCGCGTCGGCCAGCGTCTGCGCCAGTGCCGCACAGTCCTCTTCAGGGCGGGTCAGCAGCAGGCGCCAGGGGCTCACGGGTGGCCGGCCTCGCCGTAGACTTCCTTGAGGATCGCCTCGGCGCCCTGCCCCAGCAGGTCTTCGGCGACCTGTATGCCCAAGGCCTCGGCATCCACGCGCGCAGCGCGGGCTTCGGCCACCAGCAAGGTGCCACCGGAGGGCTGGCCAACCAGGCCACGCAGCCACAGCTGCTCGCCTTCAAGCACCGCGTAGCAGGCGATCGGCACCTGGCAGCCACCATTAAGGCGCTTGTTCAGGGCACGCTCGGCCACCACCCGGTCAGCGGTGTCGGCATGGTGCAGCGGCGCCAGCAAGGCATGAATCTCGGTATCAGCGCTACGGCACTCGATCCCCACCGCGCCCTGGCCACCAGCCGGCAGGCTGTCATCGACACTGATGGAGGCGGTAATGCGGTCCTCGAAGCCGAGGCGGATCAGGCCGGCGGCGGCGAGGATGATGGCGTCGTACTCGCCGGCATCGAGCTTGGCCAGGCGCGTATTGACGTTGCCGCGCAGGAAGCGGATCTGAAGATCGGGCCGACGCGCCAGCAGTTGCGCCTGGCGGCGCAGGCTCGAAGTGCCGACAACACTGCCGGCCGGCAGTGCCTCGAGGCTTGCAAAGGTATTGGAAACAAAGGCATCGCGCGGGTCTTCGCGCTCGCAGATGCAGTACAGGCCCAGGCCTTCGGGGAAGTCCATGGGCACGTCTTTCATCGAATGCACGGCGATGTCGGCTTCGTTGTCGAGCAGGGCGGTTTCCAGCTCCTTGACGAACAGGCCCTTGCCGCCGATCTTCGCCAGCGGCGCGTCGAGCAGCTTGTCGCCGCGGCTGACCATGGGCACCAGGGTTACGACGAGACCTGGGTGCGCCTGCTCCAGGCGGGCTTTTACATATTCGGCCTGCCACAGGGCCAAGGCACTTTTACGGGTGGCAATGCGGATTTCGCGAGTGGACATGAAACGCCCCGAACCAGAGAAATGCCGTCGATGATAACAGCTCCTCCGGGTGTGCCCGCAGATTCAGATCAGCAAAGCGCCACGTGGGAACGGGCTTGACCCGCGATTGCGATGGTGGGCAATGCACCTTATCGCGGGGCAAGGCCGCTCTCACGCTGTCGAAGGGTATTCAGTGCAAGGACTGCATCATCTTGCGCACCCCGGCCACATGCCGACGGCTGACGGTCAGGGCATCGCCCTCTAGCCCCTTCAGGTAGAGCTGGAAATGCCCCAGCGGCGTGCGCTGCAACCGTTCGATGCGCTCACGGGCAACCAGTGCGTTGCGGTGAATACGCACAAACCGCTCGCCGAACTCGTCTTCCAGAGCCTTGAGGGGTTCGTCGAGCAGCACTTCGCCTGCCTCGTGGCGCAAGGTGACGTACTTGTGGTCGGCGATGAAATAGATGACCTGGGGAATAGGGATCAACTCGATGCCCTTGCGCGTGCGGGCACTGATATGGCTGCGTGGGCCGCCGCCGGTATCGCCTGCGGGGCGGGTCAACGCCGCCAGCTGGGCGCGGTTGGGTTTTTCAGCCCGACGCAAGGCGTCACGCAGCGCCTGGGGCTGGATGGGCTTCTCGACATGGCTCAAAGTGCTGTCCCTGAACGCTTCGCTGCCGTATTCGTCGTCGCCGGTGCAGAACACCACCGCCGGCGGCGACTCGCGCTCGCACAGCCGGGCGGCGACCTGCAGGCCATCGAGGCCCGGCATGCCGATGTCCAGCACCACCACGTCGGGCTTGAGGCTTTCGATCAGGGTCAGGGCCTCCTCGCCGTTGGTGGCGCTGGGCTCCATCACGGTGTAACCCTCCAGCTCGCCAAGCAGCCGGCTCAGGCGCTCGCGGGCCTGGGGTTCATCATCAACGATCAGGACATTCATAATTGCGCTGGATTCCTGAGTGAGTCTCGCACGGGTATAGCGTAGACAAGTGTGGGGCGACCGAAACGCGGTCACGCTACAGACCGGTGCGAAGGCCAAAGATTCACTGGCCTGGCAGATTCACCGCCAGTCCTTTGTCCAACTGTAGACGCTCCGTGGAACACTGCCGTTCAATCGTTGAATATGCCGCACCCCCTTGTTACCGGACGATTCTCGCGACCAGCGCCCTGCGGCGGCGGGCGCAACCCTGCTATGATCGGCGCCACTTTTCCGTTCACGCCTTCAACGAGTGAATCCATGAGCACCGACAAGACCAATCAGTCCTGGGGCGGCCGCTTCAGTGAGCCCGTCGACGCCTTCGTCGCCCGCTTCACCGCCTCGGTCGATTTCGACAAGCGCCTGTACCGCCACGACATCATGGGTTCGATCGCCCACGCCACCATGCTGGCGCAGGTCGGCGTACTCAGCGACGCCGAGCGCGACACCATCATCGATGGCCTGAAGACCATCCAGGGCGAGATCGAGGCCGGCACCTTCGACTGGCGCGTCGACCTGGAAGACGTGCACATGAACATCGAGGCGCGCCTGACCGACCGCATCGGCATCACCGGCAAGAAGCTGCACACTGGCCGCAGCCGCAACGACCAGGTGGCCACCGACATCCGCCTGTGGCTGCGTGACGAGATCGACCTGATCCTGGCCGAGATCACCCGCCTGCAAAAGGGCCTGCTGGAACAGGCCGAGCGTGAAGCCGAAACCATCATGCCCGGTTTCACCCACCTGCAGACCGCCCAGCCGGTTACCTTTGGCCACCACCTGCTGGCCTGGTTCGAAATGCTCAGCCGCGACTACGAGCGCCTGGTCGACTGCCGCAAGCGCGCCAACCGCATGCCCCTGGGCAGCGCCGCGCTGGCCGGCACCACCTACCCGATCGACCGCGAGCTGACCTGCAAGTTGCTGGGCTTCGAAGCCGTGGCCGGCAACTCGCTGGACGGCGTCTCGGACCGCGACTTCGCCATCGAATTCTGCGCCGCCGCCAGCATCGCCATGATGCACCTGTCGCGCTTCTCCGAAGAGCTGGTGCTGTGGACCAGCGCGCAGTTCCAGTTCATCGACCTGCCCGACCGCTTCTGCACCGGCAGCTCGATCATGCCGCAGAAGAAGAACCCGGACGTACCCGAGCTGGTACGTGGCAAGAGCGGCCGCGTGTTCGGCGCCCTGACCGGCCTGCTGACCCTGATGAAAGGCCAGCCGCTGGCCTACAACAAGGACAACCAGGAAGATAAAGAGCCGCTGTTCGACGCCGCCGACACCCTGCGCGACTCGCTGCGCGCCTTCGCCGACATGATCCCGGCGATCAAGCCCAAGCACGCGATCATGCGCGAAGCGGCCCTGCGCGGCTTCTCCACCGCCACGGACCTCGCCGACTACCTGGTGCGCCGCGGCCTGCCGTTCCGTGACTGCCACGAGATCGTCGGCCACGCGGTGAAGCATGGCGTCGACACCGGCAAGGACCTGGCCGAGATGAGCCTGGAAGAGCTGCGCCAGTTCAGCGACCAGATCGAGCAGGACGTGTTTGCCGTGCTGACCCTGGAAGGTTCGGTCAACGCCCGCAACCACATCGGTGGCACCGCGCCGGCCCAGGTGCGCGCGGCAGTGGCTCGCGGCCAGGCACTGCTGGCTTCGCGCTGACAACGCACTCGCGGGGCAAGCTCGCTCCCACAAGGCCTGGACAAGGCTCGTGGGAGCGGCGATGCGGCGGCCCGACTTGCCCCGCGATTGTTTACAGCGTTAGCGCTTGTTCTTGATCATTTCGAGGAATGCCGGCATCGCCGCGTCCTTGTCCGCCACGATCCGCGCCATGTGCGGGTTCTCGCCCAACAACTGCAACAGCGCCTTCGCTTCCGGGAAATCCGCCAGGAAGTCGATGTTCAGCACCTTCTTGCCCACCGCGCAGGCCAGGTCGACCGAGAAACAGAACATCAGGTCGGCGATGGTCAGCTGCTCACCGGCCACATAAGGCGCGAACCTGCCATTGCGCTTGAGGGTGGCAAAACCCGCCAGCAGGTCGGCCCGCGCCCGCTCCTTGATCAGCGGCTCCACCGCCGCGCCGAAGAACGCCTCGGCGTAGCAGGTACGCGCTGGCAGCTCGATATACAGCTCGATTTCCCGCAGCAGCTCGCGCACCTTGGCCTGCCCGAAGGCATCGGCCGGCAGCAGCGCCTTGCCCGGCTGGGTCTGCTCGATGTAGTCGAGGATGACCCCGGTCTCGCTGATGAAACCGTGCTCGGTCTGCAGCACCGGCACCTTGCCACGGGGGCTGATGGCCAGGGCTTGAGGCAACTGGCCGCCGAAGAACGGCACCTCTTCGAAGGGCACGCCTTTCTCCAGCAAGGCCAGCTTGACCATGTTGTAGTAGTTGCTGACCGCGAATCCATGAAGCTTGAGCATTGAGACAGCCTCCAAGGCCGTATGGGGTTGGCCCGGCTGTTATAGCTCCCTTGCCCACCCTTGGCCAGTGCCATGCCCGGCGCTGATGGCCGGGCATTGCCAGCGCAGGCGTGGCACACTGTGCGCCTTACCACAGGAGCACCGCCATGAGCGAACCCCAAGACATCGACAGCAATGATGAAGAAGACTTCGCCGAGGCCACCCTGACCCAGGCGATCGAGAACCAGATCGAAAGCGGCGAGCCGCCGGCCGCCAAGGCCACCTTCAACAAGCTGACACTGGTCGGCTACGAGCGTGAAGACATCCTCAACCTCATGGCCCACGTGCTGGCCATCGAGATCGACGCCATGCTCGACGAAGATCGCCCGTTCGATACCGAGTGGTACGAAACCGCCCTGCGCGCCCTGCCGGAGCTGCCACCTGAGGCGGATCAAGGCGCCATCGAATAAACCTGACTACACTCCTGACTTCCATCCTTGTCTCGAAGTCAGGAGTAGCCCATGCCCTTCAACCCCGAACTGATCGCCGAACTGGAAGTCCTTTCCCAGTTCAACCTGGACAGTCACCAGGAAGGCATCAAGGTGTGCAGTGACGCCTCCCCGGCATTGGTCGCCGCAGCCAAGCGTCTGCACGACAAAGGCCTTACCGACCAGCCCGACGGCGGCTATCTCACCAGCCTGGGCACTGACGCCGCCGAGAGTGTGCAGTTGCTCCTCAGGGTTCTGAAAACGCCTCAGCCTGCCTGAAATTCGCCAAGCCCGCCCCCGCAAAAACATGGGGGCGGGCCTACCCCGTTGCAGAAGCCAAGCAAGATGTGTGCAATCTGACGTCAAAAAGCCACCAACCCCTTATCCGACCGCGCCACTCAGGCTAAACTCGCCAGTGCTTCCCCCGGCCTGCCTGAGCGCGCAATGAACCACCCCCACGAAATCCGCCCCGACCTGGAACAAGGCATCGACCGCAAGGAGCTGGCCAAGCTGCGCGCGCGCTTCCTGAAGATCAACCAGGGCCGTCTGGCACGGGCGATGGAAGGGTTATCCACACGCCAGCAACAGGTCCTTACGCTGCTGCCGCTGTTCTTCCACGTCAATCATCCGCTGCTACCAGGCTATGTTTCCGGCACCACCCCCGCCGGTGTCTCCGGTTTCGAGCCCGACGACGAGCTGCTCGCCGAAGCCCAGCGCCTGACCCGCTCATTCACCTACAAGCCACGCCACGGCAAACCACCGCAGCCGATCCACGGCCTGTTCCTGATGGGCAGCCTCGGCACGCTGGCCCAGGCCGAGCAGAGCGACATGGACCTGTGGGTGTGCCATGCACCGGACCTGGACGAGCAGGCCGTGGCCGACTTGCGACGCAAGTGCCAGCTGCTCGAAACCTGGGCGGCCAGCCAAGGCGCCGAAGCTCATTTTTTCCTGATCGAACCCCGGGGCTTCGTCCAGGGCGAGCGCGATGGCCAGCTCAGCTCCGACGACTGCGGCACCACCCAGCATTACCTGCTGCTCGACGAGTTCTACCGCACCGCCATCTGGCTGGCCGGGCGCACGCCGCTGTGGTGGCTGGTGCCGGTGTACCAGGAACACAACTACCGCGACTACACCCAGACCCTGCTGTCCAAGCGCTTCGTCCGCGCCCAGGACGATCTCGACCTGGGTCACCTGGCGCACATTCCGTCGGGCGAGTTCGTCGGCGCCGGGCTGTGGCAGCTGTTCAAGGGTATCGACTCACCCTACAAGTCGCTGCTCAAGCTGCTGCTCACCGAGGCCTACGCCAGCGAGCACCCGCAGGTGCGTTGCCTGAGCCTGGACTACAAGCGGGCCGTGTTCGCCAACCAGCTGGATCTGGATGAGCTCGACCCCTACGTGATGGTCTACCGCCGCATCGAACGCTACCTGCTCCTGCGCGGCGAGCCGGCACGCCTGGAGCTGGTGCGGCGCAGCCTGTACCTGAAGGTAAACAAGAAGCTCGGCGACCAGGGCCGCACACGTAGCGGGGGCTGGCAACGCCAGCTCCTGGGGCGCCTGACCGAAGAATGGGGCTGGGACGAGCGCCAACTGGCACTGCTCGACAGTCGCAGCCAGTGGAAAGTGCGCCAGGTGGCGGTCGAGCGCCGCGAACTGGTGGCAGAGCTGAACCACAGCTACCGCTTCCTGACCCAGTTTGCCCGCCAGCAGAACGCCAACAGCCGCGCCGACCAGCGTGACCTCAATGTGCTTGGCCGCCGCCTCTACGCCGCCTTCGAGCGCCGGGCCGGCAAGATCGAGGTGATCAACCCGGGCATCGCCCCGGACCTGGCCGAGGATACCCTGACCCTGGTGCAATCACCCAACCGCAAGGAACCGGGCACACACCACTGGGGGCTGTACAACGGCAACCTGGGCGTGCACGAGTGGGAGCACTTCAGCCCGATCAAGCGCTGCCGCGAACTGTTAGAGCTACTCACCTGGGCCCATCGCAACGGCGTGATCGACAGCAGCACCCGCCTGGCCCTGCACCCAGGTGTCAGCGACCTGAGCGAGTTCGAGCTGTTCAACCTGATAGGCAGCCTGCAGCAGAGCATCCCTCTGCCCCTGGAGACAGTCAGCGAGGTGCGCCTGCTGCAGCCGAGCGTGGCCGACGAGATCCTGCTGTTGGTGAATGTCGGCGTCGACCCGCTGCGCCATCAGCGCGACCTGAACATTCTGATGACCACTGAGCGCACCGACTCGCTGAGCTACGCCGGGGTGCGCGAGAACCTGGTGCTGACCCTCGACCAGATCACCCTCAACAGCTGGAACGAGGTGCTGGTGCAACGCTACGACGGCGAGCATGCGCTGGCGCGCTGCCTGCGCGACTTCCTCAACAGCCTGGGCCAGCGCAGCCACCGCCCGCGGGTGCGGGTACGCTGCTATTGCCACAACCGCGCCCAGGCCATCAGCCAGCGGGTCGAGGAGATCTTCGACACCGTGCAATTGCTGCTCGACCAGGGCCTGAATCACCGTTACCTGCTGCAGGTGGCCCAGCACACCCACATCCTCGACCTGCAGCCCGGGCAGGTGACCCTGGCCAGCCTCGCCGACCACGACGCGGTGCTGGCGGCCCTCGGCGAGGAGCGCGGCAGATACAGCCCGTTGCACCTGGACACCCACGCCCTGCAGGACCACGACCTGCCGCTGGTCCTGGCCCAGGGCCAGCCCGGCTGCATCCAGGTGTTCTACCGCCTGTTCGAGGGCTGGGCCGACCTGTACGTGCTCGATGAGCACAACGCGCTCTGGCAACAACGGCTGCCACTGCAGGACGAGCCGCACCTGCTACTGCCGCTGCAACGCTTCCTGCAATCGATGCTGATGCGCCGCGACGCCCAGTTGCCACTGGACAGCCTGCCGCTGGCATCGCTGCGCATCCTCTATTACCAGTTGCTGCCCTCAGGCATCGGCAAGGCACGCAGCCTGGAGCCAAGACCGGCACCTTCGGACAACCAGAACCAGGCGTATTTCGAAGTTCAGGCGATCCTCCAGGCCGGCACGGGCGAAGAGGTGCATGTCACCCTTTACTGCGACCAGCAGGAGTTTTCCGAACTGGAGCATGGCGACCAGCTGTATGCCGTGGTCGCCCGGCAGATCCTCCGCCAGCGCCGCGGCAGCGGCAGTTACCGCTGCTACATCACCGACCTCGACCTGTCCGAGCTGCTGGAGGACGAGCAAGGGTCCACCAGCCTCTACCTGCGCTACAAACGCGAGCTGGAGCAGGCACTCAACGATGGGCTGGAGCAACTGCAGGCGCGGCTGGAGCCCTGATCAACTCAGAGATCGAAATCGCCTGCCGCTTCCGGCTGGTACTCGACTGCCAGCAGCTCGAGCTTGAGCGTCTTGCCGCCCGGCGCCGGCCAGTCGATCTGGTCGCCCACCGACAGGCCCAGCAGTGCGCAGCCGATCGGCGCAAGGATCGAGACGTTGCCTTCAGGGCCAGCGTCCTTCGGATACACCAGGGTCAGGTGGTAATCCTTGCCACTGGCGATCTCGCGGCAGTGCACGCGGGAGTTCATGGTCACCACGCCGGCCGGGACTTCCTCGTGACCCACCACGTTCTCGGCGCGGTCCAGCTCGTCCTGCAGGGCGAGCACACCCGGGGTGCTTTCATCGAGGGCGTCGAGCAGGCGCTCGAGACGCTGCACGTCCAGTCGGGTGAGGATGAGGGAAGGCTTGGTGCTCATGATCCAGTCAGACTCCTTTGAACAGGCAATTTACTAAAGGCAGATAAAGCAAAACCCCGCCCAAGGGCGGGGTTTGTGAAATGCTTGGCGTCACCGACGCAGACCCTGACACTACCACAGCGGGGCAAATACTCAAGCCCACACCGTCGTTGTGGCTATGCCGGGCGCCCTGTTTTCAGGGCCAGCGCCTCGCGGCAGATCTGCCGGCGCCGTTCGTCATCGGCCGAGCGCCACTCACGGATATGCTCGACGTGACGGTGGCAGCCGGTACAGACCTTGTACTCATCCAGCCGACATATGCTGATACAAGGTGACGGCACCGCCGGGCTCACATTGCTGTAGAGCGGCTTGGGCGGCCTGGGCTGTTCGCTCATTTCAGATCTCGTCGAAGTCCAGCTTCTCGCCGGCCCGCTCCCAGACGATGCGCTCGAGCATCTCGCCGAGCAGCTCTTCGCTCTTCTCGCACACCCACTTGCCGCTCTCTTCGTCGTAATCGAAGTGGAAACCACCGGACTTGTCCGCCAGCCACAATTGGCGCAGCGGCTCCTGGCGGCTGAAGATCAGCTGGCTGCCGTTATCGAACTTGATGGTCAGGACGCCAGCGGAGTTCTCCATGTCCAGGTCCATGCCGCTTTCATCGAACAGATCTTCCAGGGCCTGTTGGGTCGCGTCGACCAGGTCGTGGAAACGCGCTTCGCTCAAACTCATTGCAAGGACCTCGAAAAATGGCTGTACACACGCAAGCCGGGCACGATAAGGGCGAAAGCCTCAAGCTACAAGCTAATAGCTGTAAGAAAAAGCCGCATCGCCTTTGGTCGCCGCACCGCCGCCAAGGGGGTGCCCCTTGCATAGGCAATCAGGTGGTCGCTCGGTATACTCGGCCGCAATACTGCATATTTCCAAGGATTTCACCCATGAAACGCCTGATTTCCTCCCTCGCGGCGCTGGTCGCGGTCGCCTGCCTCGTTTCGGCCTGCGGTCAGAAAGGCCCCCTGTACCTGCCAGAAGACGGCAAGGACGGCAAAGGCCCGCGCAAGTCGCACCAGCATGCCAAGCCAGTCCAGCCGCAACCTGTGCTGGAGCAGCAGCAAGAGCAGCCAGAAGAGTCGCCCGCGCAGTAAGGAAATCCCATGGATGCATTCAACTACCGCGGCGGTGAGCTGTTCGCGGAAGGGGTGGCCCTGTCGGCGATCGCCGAACGCTTCGGTACGCCCACCTACGTGTACTCGCGTGCCCATATCGAGGCGCAGTACCGCAACTACACCGATGCCCTGCACGGGGTGGAGCACCTGGTCTGCTTCGCGGTCAAGGCCAATTCCAACCTGGGCGTGCTGAACCTGCTGGCGCGCCTGGGCGCGGGCTTCGACATCGTTTCCGGCGGTGAGCTGGAGCGCGTGCTGGCCGCCGGTGGCCGCGCCGATCGCGTGGTGTTCTCCGGTGTCGGCAAGACCCGCGAGGACATGCGCCGCGCCCTGGAAGTGGGCGTGCACTGTTTCAACGTCGAGTCCACCGACGAGCTCGAGCGCCTGCAAGTGGTGGCCGCCGAGATGGGCAAGGTCGCGCCGGTGTCGCTGCGCGTGAACCCGGACGTCGACGCCGGCACCCACCCTTACATCTCCACTGGCCTCAAGGAAAACAAGTTCGGCATCGCCATTGCGGACGCCGAGGCCATCTACGTGCGCGCCGCGCAGTTGCCGAACCTCGACGTGGTCGGTGTTGACTGCCACATCGGCTCACAGCTGACCACCGTCGAACCGTTCCTCGATGCCCTCGACCGCCTGCTGGTGCTGGTCGATCGCCTGGCCGAGTGCGGCATCCACCTGCGCCATCTCGACCTGGGTGGCGGTGTCGGCGTGCGCTATCGCGACGAACAGCCGCCGGAGCTTGCCGACTACATCAAGGCCATTCGCGAGCGCATCGGCAGCCGCGACCTGGCCCTGGTGTTCGAGCCGGGCCGCTACATCGTCGCCAACGGCGGCGTGCTGCTGACCCGCGTGGAATACCTCAAGCACACCGAGCACAAGGACTTCGCCATCATCGACGCGGCGATGAACGACCTGATCCGCCCGGCCTTGTACCAGGCCTGGATGGACATCAGCGCAGTCAAGCCTCGCGAAGGCGAAGGTCGGGCCTACGACTTGGTCGGCCCGATCTGCGAGACCGGCGACTTCCTGGGCAAGGACCGCGTGCTGGACCTGGCCGAGGGCGACCTGCTGGCCGTGCGCTCCGCGGGCGCCTATGGTTTCGTCATGAGCTCCAACTACAACACCCGTGGCCGCTGCGCCGAAGTGCTGGTCGATGGCGATCAGGCCTTCGAAGTGCGTCGCCGCGAGACCATCACCGAACTGTTCGCCGGCGAAAGCCTGCTGCCGGAGTGAACCCATGCTGCTGCGTTTTACCAAGATGCACGGGCTGGGCAACGACTTCATGGTCCTCGACCTGGTCAGCCAGCACGCACACATCCAACCCAAGCACGCCAAGCAATGGGGTGACCGCAACACCGGCATCGGCTTCGACCAGCTGCTGATCGTCGAGGCGCCGAACAACCCGGATGTCGACTTCCGCTACCGGATCTTCAACGCCGATGGCTCCGAGGTCGAACAGTGCGGCAACGGCGCGCGCTGCTTCGCCCGTTTCGTCCTGGACAAGCGCCTGACCGCGAAGAAGCGCATCCGCGTCGAGACCAAGGGCGGCATCATCGTGCTCGATGTGCGCAACGACGGACAGATCTGCGTCGACATGGGCCCGCCGCGCTTCACGCCGGCCGAGGTCCCGTTCATCGCCGATGAGCAGGCGAGCAGCTACGCACTCGAAGTCGACGGCCAGGTGCACCAGATCGCCGCAGTGTCCATGGGCAACCCGCATTCGGTGTTGCGCGTGGACGATGTGCGCAGCGCTCCGGTCCATGAGCTGGGGCCGAAGATCGAGCATCACCCGCGCTTCCCGCAGCGGGTCAATGCCGGCTTCATCCAGGTAGTCGACCGCCACCGCGCCAACCTGCGCGTATGGGAGCGTGGCGCGGGCGAGACCCAGGCCTGCGGCACAGGCGCCTGCGCCGCCGCCGTGGCGGCGATCAGCCAAGGCTGGATGGACTCACCGGTGACCATCGAGCTGCCGGGCGGGCGCCTGAGTATCGAGTGGGCCGGCCCCGGCAAGCCGGTGCTGATGACCGGCCCTGCCGTTCGTGTGTTCGAAGGACAAGTTCGTCTCTAAGCGAGTATCCGCCATGACCGATCAGCCTAACGTTGCATCCCCGCAGGCCAGTGAGCTCGATGCCGAAGCGGTGGTCGCCTACCTGCGCGCCCACCCGACCTTCTTCGCCGAGCACGACGAGCTGCTGGTCGAACAGCGCATTCCTCACCAGCGCGGCGACAGCGTGTCGCTGGTGGAACGCCAGCTCAAGCTGCTGCGCGACCGCAACATCGAGATGCGCCATCGCCTGTCGCAACTGATGGACGTGGCCCGCGACAACGACCGGCTGTTCGACAAGACCCGCCGGCTGATCCTCGACCTGCTCGACGCCAGCACCCTGGAAGAGGTGGTGATGGCGGTCGAGGACAGCCTGCGCCAGGAGTTCCAGGTACCCTTCGTCAGCCTGATCCTGTTCGGCGAAAACGCGGCGCCCGTGGGGCGCTGGGTTTCCGGGGCCGAGGCGCAACAGGCCATCGGCGGCCTGATCGGCGGCGGCAAGACCATCAGCGGCAGCCTGCGCGAACATGAGCTGGCGTTCCTGTTCGGCAACGATCAGCACAAGGAAGTCGGCTCCAGCGCCGTGGCCACCCTCGAGTACCAGGGCCTGCACGGCGTACTGGCGATCGGCAGCCGCGATCCGCAGCACTACAAGAGCAGTGTCGGCACACTGTTCCTCAGCTACATCGCCGAAGTGCTCGGCCGCGTGGTGCCGCGCTTTACCCAGACTCTGCGCTCGGTGCGCTGATGGAACGCCAGCTGGAGGCTTATTGCGCACACCTGCGCAACGAGCGCCAGGTGTCCGAGCACACCCTGCTGGCCTACCGTCGTGACCTCGAGAAGGTCATCGAATTCTGCAACGCCCAGGGCATCGCCGGCTGGGCTGCCCTGCAGGTCCAGCAACTGCGCCAGCTGGTCGCCCGCCAGCACCATCACGGCCAGTCCTCGCGCAGCCTGGCGCGCCTGCTCTCGGCGGTGCGCGGGCTGTACCGCTACCTCAACCGCGAAGGGCTGTGCCAGCACGATCCGGCCAACGGCCTGGCGCCACCCAAGGGTGAGCGGCGCCTGCCCAAGGTGTTGGACACCGACCGCGCCCTGCAGTTGCTCGACGGCGGCGTCGACGACGCGTTCATCGCCCGCCGCGACCAGGCCATCCTCGAACTGTTCTATTCGTCCGGCCTGCGCCTGTCGGAGCTGACCGGGCTCGACCTCGAGCACCTGGACCTGGCTGCCGGGCTGGTGCAGGTGCAAGGCAAGGGCGGCAAGAGCCGCGTGCTGCCGATTGGCCGCAAGGCCCGGGAGGCGCTGCAGGCCTGGTTGAAACTGCGCGGCATCGCCGGCCCGCGGGACAGCGCCGTGTTCCTCAGCCGCCAGGGCAAGCGCCTCGGTCCCCGAGCCATCCAGCTGCGGGTCAAGGCCGCCGGCGAGCGCGAGCTCGGCCAGCACCTGCACCCGCACATGCTTCGCCATTCCTTCGCCAGCCATTTGCTGGAATCGTCCCAGGACCTGCGCGCGGTGCAGGAGATGCTCGGCCACGCCGACATCAGCACCACGCAGATCTATACCCACCTGGACTTCCAGCACCTGGCTGCGGTGTACGACAGCGCCCACCCCCGGGCCAAACGCAGCAAGGACACAGACGCATGAGCATCAAGCTGATCACCTTCGACCTGGACGACACCCTCTGGGATACCGCGCCGGTCATCGCCAGCGCCGAAGTCGTCCTGCGCGACTGGCTCGAAGCCAACGCGCCGATCCTCGGCGGCGTGCCGGTCGAGCACCTGTTCGCCATCCGCGAGCGCTTGGTACAGGCCGAGCCGGGCCTCAAGCACCGCATCAGCGCCCTGCGCCGGCGGGTGCTGTTCCATGCCCTGGAAGAGGTCGGCTACAGCGAGAAACACGCCCAGGAACTGGCCAACGAAGGTTTCGAGGTGTTCCTGCATGCGCGGCACCAGGTCGAGGTGTTCCCAGAGGTGCAGCCGGTGCTGGAGATCCTGCGCCACCACTACGTTCTCGGCGTGGTGACCAACGGCAATGCCGACGTGCGCAGGCTCGGCCTGGCGGACTACTTCCGCTTCGCCCTGTGCGCGGAAGACCTGGGGATTGGCAAGCCGGACCCTGCACCTTTCCTCGAAGCGCTGAAGCGCGGCGAGGTGGACGCAGGAGCGGCGGTGCACGTCGGCGACCACCCGGGCGACGACATAGCCGGCGCCCAGCGCGCCGGGCTGCGGGCGGTGTGGTTCAACCCCCAGCACAAGCCCTGGAGCGGCGAACAGGCGCCGGATGCGGAGATCCAGCGTTTGTCGCAGTTGCCAGACGTGCTAGCACGCTGGCGCTGACTGACAGTCGCCCACAAAAAAGCCCGCAGCGACGGCGGGCTTCTTTGCGCTCAGCCACTCAGATAGGGCGGCTGCCGTACTTGTTGTCCGGCTTCTTGGGCGGATCGGCGACCACGTTGGCCTCCACTTCCTGCACCTTGCCACCGCGCGAAAGGAACTCTTCCATCGCCTTGGCCAGCGCGTCGCGCTCTTTCTGCTTGGCTTCCATGCTCGGCATCTCGTCTACCGAGACAGCCGCCTTGGACTTGCCCTTGGCAGCAGGTGCCGGGCTGCTGTCGTCATCGCCGGCATCTTCCGCGCCATCGTCGGCCGCAGCTTCCAGGCCGTCATCAGCCTCGTCTTCGTCGCCTACTTCGAGGTCATCATTTTCCAGATCGTCGTCGCTCATGTTCTACCTCATGACTTGCAAAAAGCAGGTTAGTTATAGACCGGTGCAGCCGTAGACCGGCAGCCACCAGTGAAAATTCAACTGGCCGTGGGTTGGCCACTGCCCTGGGTGTCCGCCCCCTCATGGGAGGCCCGGCACCCTGCAGGCCCTGCTCCTGGCAAGGCCTGACAAAATCCTTTGAACCCTTGCTGGCCACAGGCTATTGGCAAGCCTAGCAAAGGGTGGCGAAGTGTGTGGACTACTCGTCCAGCTCCCTTCGGCGCGCATTCTAGCGCGCTCGCAGAAAAAGCAAAGCTCCAGAAACGCCCAATGACTTGTAAGTTTTCTACCTGCGTCGCGATCACGACAGAGAAACCGTTTGCCCGGCGCGAATCGGCAAACTACAGGCAAAAAAAATGCCCGGCGAGCCGGGCAAGTTTTCCAGCGTGGCGGTTACAGGTTGTAGCCGCGCTCGTTGTGCTGAGCCAGGTCGAGGCCGACCGACTCTTCTTCTTCGCTGACCCGCAGGCCCATCACCAGGTCCAGGACCTTGAGAATCACGTAGGTGACGATGGCGGTGTAGACCACGGTGAAGATCACGCCCTTGGCCTGGATCCAGAACTGCGCGGCGATATCGGTGACCGCGCCGAAGCCGCCCAGGGCAGGTGCCGCGAACACACCGGTGAGCAGGGCGCCGATGATGCCGCCGATACCGTGCACGCCGAAGGCGTCGAGGGAGTCGTCATAACCCAGCTTGCGCTTGAGGCTGGTGGCGCAGAAGTAGCAGACCACGCCGGATACCAGGCCGATCACCAGGGCGCCCATCGGGCCGACGGTACCCGCGGCAGGGGTGATGGCGACCAGACCGGCGACCACTCCCGAAGCAATGCCCAGTGCGCTCGGTTTACCGTGGAAGACCCACTCGGCGAACATCCAGCCCAAGGCGGCGGCGGCGGTAGCGATCTGGGTCACCAGCATGGCCATGCCGGCGGTACCGTTGGCCGCCGCAGCGGAACCTGCGTTGAAGCCGAACCAGCCGATCCACAGCATGGCCGCACCCATCAACGTGTAGCCCAAGTTGTGCGGAGCCATCGGCGTAGTCGGGTAGCCCTTGCGCTTGCCCAGCACCAGGCAGCAGACCAGGCCGGCGATACCGGCATTGATGTGCACCACGGTGCCGCCCGCGAAGTCCAGCACGCCCCAGTCCCACATCAGCGCGCCGTCACCACTCCAGACCATGTGCGCGATCGGCGCGTAGACCAGGGTGAACCATACACCCATGAAAATCAGCATGGCCGAGAACTTCATGCGTTCTGCGAAGGCACCGACGATCAGCGCCGGGGTGATGATGGCGAAAGTCATCTGGAAGGTGATGAATACCGCCTCGGGGAACAACGCGGTAGCCGAGGTCAGGCCCGACGGCGTGACGCCGCTGAGGAAGGCCTTGGAGAAGCCACCGATGAAGGAGTTGAAATTGAGCACGCCCTTTTCCATACCGGCGGTATCGAAAGCCAGGCTGTAGCCGTAGATGACCCAGAGGATGCTGATCAGGCCGGTGATGGCAAAGCACTGCATCATCACCGACAGCACGTTCTTCGAGCGCACCATGCCGCCGTAGAACAGGGCCAGGCCCGGGATGGTCATGAACAGGACCAGTGCCGTCGAAGTGAGCATCCAGGCGGTGTCGCCGGAGTTCAGCACAGGGGCGGCAGTTTCCTCGGCCAGGGCCAGCCCTGGCATTACGAGGGACAATAGGGCTCCTAGCCCTGCGATCTTGCGCAGAGTCATGTTGTTTTCTCCTGGGGCGTTGGGTTTGGTGAGGCTTTGCTTGGCGCTTAGATCGCGTCGGTATCGGTTTCGCCGGTACGGATGCGGATCGCCTGCTCCAGATTGACCACGAAGATCTTGCCGTCGCCGATCTTGCCGGTGTTGGCTGCCTTGGTGATGGCTTCGATCACCCGATCGAGGTCCTTGTCGTCGATGGCGACATCGATCTTCACCTTGGGCAGGAAATCGACCACGTATTCAGCGCCGCGATACAGCTCGGTGTGACCCTTCTGCCGGCCGAAACCTTTGACCTCGGTCACGGTAATGCCCTGCACGCCGATTTCCGACAGCGACTCGCGCACGTCGTCCAGCTTGAACGGCTTGATGATGGCAGTGACTAGCTTCATGAAACTCTCTCCCGATTTGATGGACTTGCCCCAGGAAAACAAACCCGTCTCAAGTCTAAGCGCAGCGCCTGGCTTTGTAACGCGTCGTCGGCTCCATTCTCCCCGCCGACACACGATCCACCTGTGACGAAGGACCTTGCGGCTCCGCCTGCGCACTGCCTGGTCACAAGGGACTGCATCAGTGCATGGCTCACTCGGGTCTTTGCAGAAACCTTGCCAGTTCGAACAACGATCGGGAAAACAGGGAGTTGCGTGAATCGGTAGGGATTGGCCAGTTGCCAGCAGCGAAAAAGCGCACAAAATCGGTGCGCGACCTTTGGCCGCCCTGCGCGAAAAGCGTGCAGGGCAAGCGGGCAAAAGCGGCGTGCTACACTGCGACACTTTCAGTGATCAGCGGATACCAGACATGCTCGCGCCCAAAGCCTTCCTCGATGCCCTGAGCGACCAGGCCTCGCGCCTGTTCAGCGGCGACACCGCCGCGCCCCGTGCCGAACTGGAGAGCCAGTTCAAGGTGCTGATGCAAGGGGCCTTCAGCAAACTCGACCTGGTCAGCCGCGAGGAATTCGACAGCCAGATGGTGGTGCTGGCCCGTACACGCGCCCGCCTCGAAGCCCTCGAGCAGCAATTCGCCGAGCTGGAAGCCAGGATGGCGCCGTCCGCCAAAGAATAACGATCGATACACGGAGTATTTGCCTCCAAGTCCTGATCGCCTGCCCGCTTCTACATTGCTCGGGTAGGAGCAGGATTTTCTCGCGATACATTCGCGCGATGCACTGTCCTTCCCGGCAGATGAAACTTATTTAAGTTATGTCTTCACGGTTGACTTACCCGCTATGCTTTGCATAAAGTTCACCCGCCCCGAAAAACGGGCCTTTATTTCAACTCACGAAGAATTCAATGGACACAGTATCTAGTCGCTGTCTGGCAGCTCCTGGCCGCCAGGCACTTGAACCGGAACTCCGGGCCCGCCCCTAGGTCGGGCAAGCCGCGCCAGAGCCTGATGCTCCGCCGTAGCTTGCCGCCCCGGGTGCCCGCCCGGTCGGAGGCAAGCTCATGAACCTTGATATCGCTACCCCTCGCCTGCGCGCCTTTGCGCACAAGGCCCCGTACCGTCCTGTCCGCGACTGGGGCTTGTCCTCGCCCCTGAAACCGCCCAGTCGATAGCGTGCCCGTTGCTGCCTGCAGTGACGCACGCGATGCTGTCTGTTCGCTGAACTGACGCCATTTTAAATCGTCAGAAACTTCCGAACTTTAAGTAATTAAAGTTCTTTGGAACTCTATTGCCCGCCATTTAACAGATGGGATTAACCGACCATGGAATCAGCCAGTAGAAAGTTCGCTGCCGATCTTATTTCCGGCATTCGCCAGCGAACACGTAAATGTCGGAAAAACCACGCTTTTCATTGTTTGAATCATTGCGACACGGGACACGTTCACTCACCTTCCCCACCGTGAGTCGACTGTGTGTCGTGCCGCCTCCTGCGGCAGGAGCACAGCCAAATGACCGTAAAAGACCACAACACCCGCAGCAAAGCCGGCGAAGACACCCGCCTGTCCATGCGCGCCGCCCGCGAGGCACGCAACGGCCTGGCCGTGACCCTGGCCAACCTCGACGCCAGCGAACTGGGCCTGACCGAGCACGAAGCCGCCAAGCGCCTGCAGCGCGACGGCGCCAACCAAGTCGCCCATGACAAGCCGCAACCGGCCCTGGTGCAATTGCTCAAGGCCTTGCACAACCCCTTTATCTACGTGCTGCTCACCCTCGCCGGCATCAGCTTCGTTACCGACTACTGGCTGCCGGTACGCGCAGGCGACATGGAAGAAGCGGACCTGACCAAGGTCATCATCATCATGACCATGGTCAGCCTCAGCAGCCTGCTGCGCTTCTGGCAGGAGTACCGTTCGGGCAAGGCCGCCGACGCCCTCAAGGCCATTGTCCGTACCACCGCCACCGTGCTGCGCCGCGAGCGCCACGACCAGCCAGCGCGCCTGCGCGAAGTGCCCATGAACGAACTGGTGGCCGGCGATATCGTGCAACTGGCCGCCGGCGACATGATCCCCGCCGATATCCGCCTGATCGAGTCCCGCGACCTGTTCATCAGCCAGGCGGTGCTGACCGGCGAAGCGCTGCCGGTGGAGAAGTACGACACCCTCGGCCACGTCGCGCAGAAGTCCGCCGCCGACAGCGCCAACGATGAAAGCGGCCTGCTGGATCTGCCCAACATCGGCTTCATGGGGACCAACGTGGTCAGCGGCCGCGCCCGCGCCGTGGTGGTGGCCACCGGCAAGCGCACATATTTCGGCTCGCTGGCCAAGGCCATCGTCGGCTCGCGTAGCCAGACCGCCTTCGACCGTGGCGTGAACAGCGTCAGCCGGCTGTTGATCCGTTTCATGCTGGTGATGGTGCCGGTGGTGTTCATGCTCAACGGCGTGGTCAAGGGCGACTGGAGCGACGCCTTCCTGTTCGCGCTGGCCGTGGCCGTGGGCCTGACCCCGGAGATGCTGCCGATGATCGTCAGCGCCAACCTGGCCAAGGGCGCCGTCGCCATGGCCCGGCGCAAGGTGGTGGTCAAGCGGCTGAACGCTATCCAGAACTTCGGTTCGATGGATGTCCTGTGCACCGACAAGACCGGTACCCTGACCCAGGACCGCATCATCCTCGAACACCACGTCGACCCCAGCGGCCACAGGGACCCGCGCCTGCTGGAACTGGCCTGGCTCAATAGCCACCACCAGAGCGGCGTGAAGAACCTGATGGACCAGGCCGTACTGCGCTTTGCCGGCGAAGACCAGGGTTTCCAGCCACCCTATGCTTACGCCAAGGTCGACGAACTGCCCTTCGACTTCATCCGCCGTCGCCTGTCGGTGATCGTCAAGGATGCCCTGGGCGATCATCTGCTGGTGAGCAAGGGCGCCGTCGAGGAAATGCTGGCCATCGCCACCCATGTCGAAGAAGGCGGCCAGCGGATCGCTCTGGATGGCGAGCGACGCCAGCAATTGCTGGCCACCGCCAGCGCCTACAACCAGGAAGGTTTCCGCGTGCTGCTGGTTGGCACCCGTGATATTCCGGCCGTTGACGGCAAACCCCAGTACCACACCGATGACGAACGCGAGCTGGTGATCCGTGGCTTCCTGACCTTCCTCGACCCGCCCAAGGAAACCGCAGGCCCGGCCATCGCCGCCCTGCGCGAGATGGGCGTGAAAGTGAAGGTGCTGACCGGCGACAACCCGGTGGTCACCTGCAAGGTCTGCCGCGAAGTGGGCCTGGAGCCCGGCCAGCCGCTGCTCGGCCAGGACATCGAACGCCTGGACGACACCCAGCTCAAGGCCCTGGTCGAAGAACGCACGGTTTTCGCCAAGCTCACCCCACTGCAGAAGTCGCGGGTGCTCAAGGCGCTGCAGGCCAACGGCCACACCGTGGGTTTCCTCGGTGACGGCATCAACGACGCCCCGGCGTTGCGCGATGCCGACGTGGGCATCTCGGTGGACAGCGGCACCGATATCGCCAAGGAATCGGCCGATATCATCCTCCTGGAAAAGAGCCTGATGGTGCTGGAGGAAGGCGTGCTCAAGGGCCGCGAAACCTTCGGCAACATCATGAAGTACCTGTGCATGACCGCCAGCTCGAACTTCGGCAACGTGTTCTCGGTACTGGTGGCCAGCGCGTTCATCCCGTTCATGCCGATGCTGGCGATCCACCTGCTGCTGCAGAACCTGATGTACGACTTCTCCCAGCTGTCGCTGCCGTGGGATCGCATGGACAAGGAGTTCCTGCGCGAACCACGCAAGTGGGATGCGCGCAACATCGGCCGTTTCATGCTGTGGATCGGCCCCACTTCGTCGATCTTCGACATCACCACGTTTGCGCTGATGTGGTACGTGTTCGCCGCAAACAGCGTGGAAATGCAGGCGTTGTTCCAGTCCGGCTGGTTCATCGAGGGGTTGCTGTCGCAAACGCTGGTGGTGCACATGCTGCGCACCCGCAAGGTGCCGTTCTTCCAGAGCACTGCGACGCTGCCGGTGATCCTGGCCACCGGCCTGGTGATGTGCCTGGGCATCTACATCCCGTTCTCGCCACTGGGGGCGATGGTCGGGCTGGTGCCGCTGCCGTGGGAATACTTCCCATGGCTGGCCGCTACCCTGCTCGGCTACTGCCTGGTGGCCCAGGGCATGAAGACCCTGTACATCCGCCGCTTCGGCCAGTGGTTCTGAGGGGGTGGGCATGCGCGTACTGATCTGCGCTGGGCGCAACTACGCCGACAGCCAACGCTGCCGCCAGGCGCTGGACGCCCTCCAGCGCCAGCAACCGATCCGGGTGCTGATCCACGGCGGCAGCCAGCACCTGGGCGGCGAAATCGAAGGCTGGGCCCGCGAACAGGGCGCCGACATCGTGCGCTACCCGCCCAACTGGCAGCTGCACGGCAAGCTGGCCGAGCGCCTGCGCAACGTCTTCATGCTGCGCGACAGCCGGCCCGACCTGGTGCTGGCGCTGCCGGGCGGCGACGATACCGAGGAACTGCTGGCGCGGGCGCGGGGTTCGGGGATTCCCGTGATCTGTGGCAGGCAGCCCCGGACGGCAGGCGCCCACAGTCCTGGATGCCAGGCCGGACAAAATTCGACGCACTCTTCTCGTCCACCTGCACAGGAGCGCCACTAAGCTTTGCCAGGCCGCAGGACGCGGCCATCAACTGCAAACACGGAGTGCCCCATGTCCCTCGCCCTCGTCCACAGCCGCGCCCAGGTCGGGGTACAGGCACCGGCTGTCAGCGTCGAAACCCACCTGGCCAACGGCCTGCCCACGCTCACCTTGGTCGGTCTGCCGGAGACCACGGTCAAGGAAAGCAAGGACCGGGTCCGCAGTGCCATCGTCAACTCCGGCCTGGACTACCCGGCCCGGCGCATCACCCAGAGCCTCGCCCCGGCCGATCTACCCAAGGACGGTGGCCGCTACGACCTGGCCATCGCCCTGGGCATCCTGGCCGCCAATGGCCAGGTACCGGTTGCCGCCCTCGACAGCATCGAATGCCTGGGCGAACTGGCGCTGTCGGGTACTTTGCGCCCGGTACAGGGCGTACTGCCTGCGGCACTGGCGGCGCGAGACGCGGGTCGAGCGCTGGTGGTCCCCAGGGAAAACGCCGAAGAGGCGAGCCTGGCCAGCGGCCTGGTGGTGTACGCGGCGGGGCATCTGCGGGAACTGGTGGCCCACCTGAATGCGCAACCGGCATTGTCACCCTATGCCGCGAATGGCCTATTGCTGGAGCAACGCCCCTACCCGGACCTCAGCGAAGTACAAGGCCAGATCGCTGCCAAGCGGGCGCTGCTGGTCGCCGCAGCCGGCGCGCACAACCTGCTGTTCTCCGGCCCGCCGGGCACCGGCAAGACCCTGCTCGCCAGCCGCCTGCCCGGGCTGCTGCCACCGCTGGACGAGCGCGAGGCGCTGGAGGTGGCGGCGATTCGCTCGGTCAGCGGCCATGCCCCGCTCGATTGCTGGCCACAGCGGCCGTTTCGCCACCCCCACCATTCAGCCTCTGGCCCGGCACTGGTAGGCGGTGGCAGCCGACCGCAACCCGGCGAGATCACCCTGGCGCACCACGGCGTGTTGTTTCTCGACGAGCTGCCCGAGTTCGAACGACGCGTGCTGGAGGTACTGCGCGAGCCGCTGGAGTCGGGCGAGATCGTGGTGGCCCGGGCCAAGGACCGGGTGCGCTTCCCGGCGCGCTTTCAGCTGGTGGCGGCCATGAACCCTTGCCCCTGCGGCTACCTGGGTGACCCCACCGGCCGCTGTCGCTGCAGCAGCGAGCAGATCCAGCGCTACCGCAACAAGCTGTCCGGCCCCCTGCTCGACCGCATCGACCTGCACCTGACGGTGGCCCGGGAAAGCACCGTGCTGACCCACCAGCCCAGCGGCGAGACCAGCGCCAGTGTTGGCCAGCAGGTGGCCGAGGCACGGGAGCTGCAGCAGCGCCGGCAGGGCTGCGCCAATGCCTTCCTCGACCTCAAGGGGCTGCGCCGGCACTGCCCGCTGGAGCCGGTCGACCAGGCCTGGCTGGAGCAGGCCTGCGAACGGTTGACGTTGTCGTTGCGGGCAGCGCACCGGCTGTTGAAGGTGGCCCGCACCCTGGCGGACCTGGAGGGGGCGCAATCCATCGCCAGGTCGCACCTGGCGGAGGCGCTGCAGTACCGGCCCAGCGCCTGATCTTTTACGGCGGGTTTCCGCGTGGCTGAGCCCCTTCGACAGATCCACTCAATCGGTCTCATAGCGGAAATATATTTTGTGCACTAAATATTTGCGCGCATCATTCATCTCAAGCAGAAAGCAGTCGCCAACCCCACTCAGCAGAACCCGGAGAACGATCATGACCCTTCGCAAAGCCTTCGCCGTCACCGTCACCACCCTGGCCCTCGGCACCAGCGTCAGCAGCTTCGCCAGCGAAGCCACCTCGTACCGCTACGGCATGGACCTGGACATCGCCAAGGTCGTCAGCGTCGATGCCCCCGTCAGCGCCCAAGGCCAGACCAGCACCGCCACCCTGACCTACCGCGACAGTAGCGGCCAGCTGCGCGCCGTGAGCTACGTGCAACCCACCGTCCTCGCCAACCAGAACTGAGCCGCGGCTCGCCCGCCAAAGGAGCTAGAACATGAAACTGTCCCACACCCTGACCGCCGGCCTGCTGGCCCTTGCCGTGAACAGCGCCTTCGCCGCTGGCAGCCCCGGCGTCGAGCACACCACCCAAGGCTTCCTCGACGCCCTGGCCGCTGGTGGCGGCAAGCCACTGGAGACCCTCGCGCCCAAGGATGCCCGTGCGGTGCTGAGCGGTGCCCAGGCCGGGGTGAAGGCCGATGTGTCGGGGATCCGCGTCGAACGCCGGACCATCCAGGCCGACGGCCAGCCGCTGGAAATCCGCGTGGTGCGGCCCGAAGGGTCCAAGGGCGAGCTGCCAGTGTTCATGTTCTTCCACGGCGGCGGCTGGGTGCTGGGCGACTACCCGACCCACGAACGCCTGATCCGTGACCTGGTGGTGGGCTCCGGTGCCGCGGCGGTGTATGTCGACTACACGCCGTCACCGGAAGCCAAGTACCCCACCGCGATCAACCAGGCCTACGCCGCCACCCGCTGGGTCGCCGAGCACGGCAAGGAGATCGGGGTTGACGGTAGCCGCCTGGCGGTAGCCGGCAACAGCGTCGGCGGCAACATGGCCGCGGTGGTGGCACTGAAGGCCAAGGAGGCCGGCACGCCAAAGCTGCGCTTCCAGGCCCTGCTGTGGCCGGTGACCGACGCCAACTTCAACAATGCGTCCTACAACCAGTTCGCCGAAGGCCACTTCCTGACCCGAAACATGATGCAGTGGTTCTGGAACAGCTACACCACCGACCCGCGCCAACGCGACGACATCCACGCCTCGCCACTGCGCGCCAGCCTGGAGCAGTTGAAAGGCCTGCCGCCAGCGCTGGTGCAGACCGCCGAAATGGACGTGCTGCGTGACGAAGGCGAGGCTTACGCCCGCAAGCTGGACGCTGCCGGGGTACCGGTGACCGCCGTGCGCTATAACGGCATGATCCATGACTATGGCCTGCTCAACGTGCTGAGCACCGTGCCCAGTGTGCGCAGTGCCATGGACCAGGCGGCACAGGCCTTGAAAAACCATCTGCAATAAGTGGCCGATCACCATCGCGGGACAAGCCCGCTCTCACGCAAGGTATAAGACCTTCGTGGGAGCGGCGATGCGGCGGTCCGACTTGCCCCGCGATGGATTCAGCAAAGGTCCTACTTTCAGAACGCTGCTTCCTGTAACCCAAGGATTGTCCTATTTCCCTCCCCGCCCGAAAATGCCCGCCTCTTTCATTGATGGCATAAGCTGTTGCATCAAGCGCTGCCGCACGCAGTTCAAGGAGTCCGAGCAATGCCACACGAAGGCAGCCTTTTACAAACCGCCGTCATCTTCCTCCTCGCCGCCGTGGTCGCCGTGCCGCTGGCCAAGCGCCTGCAGCTGGGCGCCGTGCTCGGCTACCTGCTGGCCGGCGTGGCCATCGGCCCGCAGGCCCTGGGGCTGATCCGCGATACTGAGAGCGTCGCGCACATCTCCGAGCTGGGTGTTGTCCTGCTGCTGTTCATCATCGGCCTGGAGCTCTCACCACGACGCCTGTGGCTGATGCGCAAGTCGGTGTTCGGCGTGGGTGCCGCGCAGGTAGTCCTGACCGGCGCGGTACTCGGCGCAATCGCCCTGTTCGGCTTCAGCCAGACGCTGCCGGCGGCCATCGTACTCGGCCTTGGCCTGGCCCTGTCATCCACCGCGCTGGGCCTGCAGAGCCTGGCCGAAAGCAAGCAGCTCAATGCGCCCCACGGTCGGCTGGCCTTCGCCATCCTGCTGTTCCAGGACATCGCCGCCATCCCGTTGATCGCCCTGATGCCGCTGCTGGCCGCCAGCGGCCCCGACACCAGCCACGGCGACAGCCTCGAACATGGCCTGAAGGTGTTCGCCAGCATCGCCATCGTCATCGTCGGCGGCCGCTACCTGCTGCGCCCGTTGTTCCGTATCGTCGCCCGCACTGGTTTGCCGGAAGTGTCCACCGCCACCGCGCTGCTGGTGGTGATCGGCACCGCCTGGTTGATGGAAGAGGCCGGCGTGTCCATGGCCCTGGGCGCCTTCCTTGCCGGCCTGCTGCTGGCCGACTCCGAATACCGCCATGAGCTGGAATCGCAGATCGAACCGTTCAAGGGCCTGCTGCTGGGCCTGTTCTTCATCAGCGTCGGCATGGGCGCCAACCTGCGCCTGCTGCTGGAAATGCCGCTGGTGCTGCTGGGCCTGACCCTGCTGTTGATCGGCGTGAAGCTTGCGTTGCTGATTGGCGTCGGCCGCCTGGCCGGTGGCCTGAACAGCGCCAGCGCCCTGCGCCTGGGGATGGTACTGGCTGCCGGCGGCGAGTTCGCCTTCGTGGTGTTCAAGCTGGGCAAGGACCAGGGCCTGTTCGACACCCAGACCTACGACCTGCTGCTGATGACCATCACCCTGTCGATGGCCCTAACGCCGCTGCTGATGCTCGGCTGCGCCCGCGCCCTCAAGCGCCCGCAGCCTGCCCGCGAGGTGCCCGAGCAGTACAAGGCCATCGACGCTGGCACCCCGCGCGTAGTGATCGCCGGCATGGGCCGCATGGGCCAGATCGTCGCGCGCATCCTGCGGGCGCAGAAGATCCCGTTCATAGCCCTGGAGACCTCGGTGGACGCCATCGAGATGACCCGCATGTTCGAACAGGTGCCGGTGTTCTATGGCGACCCCCTGCGCCCCGAAGTGCTGCACGCGGCCAAGGTTGGCGAGGCCGAGTACTTCATCATCACCATCGACGACCCCGAGGTGGCCATTCACACCGCGGAGCGGGCCAAGCGCCTGTACCCGCACCTGAAGGTGATCGCCCGGGCACGCAACCGTCAGCATGTGCACAAGCTGATGGACGTGGGTGCCGAGCCGATCCGCGAGACGTTCTATTCCAGCCTGGAGATGAGCCGCCGCGCGCTGGTCGGGCTGGGGCTCACCGAAGCACAGGCGACAGACCGCATCGCCCGGTTCACCGAGCATGACGAACAGGTGCTGGAGGCCCAAGGGCAGGTCCGCGACGACCGGGCCAAGGTGATGCAGACGGCCAAGGAAGCGCGGGTGGAGCTGGAGCGGTTGTTTGCGTCGGATGAGGATTGAGTCTCAGGCGAACGCCAGCCGCTCGATAGGTGGATGCTCGCGGTGCGCGGCCTGCCACAGGTCGTAGGCCGCCTGTTCGGCCAGGTACTGACGGGCACTGCCAAGCCCGGCCAGTTCGAGGCGATAGGCCAGGTCTGCTGAAATGGCTGCGTGGCCGTTGAGCACTGTGGATAACTGACCACGTGAATAGCCCAGGTGGCGGGCCAGTGAGGAGACGTTCATGCCAATGGCGGGCAGGACGTCTTCGCGCAAGGCTTCGCCGGGGTGGGGAGGGTTGTGCATAGGCATGGTTTCAGCCCCTTAGTGATAGTCCAGGTAATCGACCAGTTCGACATCAGTACCGATAAAACGGAACACCAAACGCCAGTTGCCCGAAACATTCACGGCCCAGAAGGTGTTCAACTGCCCCCGCAACGGATGAAGACGGTTGCCTGGACGGTCCAGGTCCGAAGGGCTTTGCGCGACATCCAGCGATGCAAGTAAACGCCGCAGACGTGCTACGTGATCAAATCGGACACCCGAGTTATCACCCCGCAGGTGAAGTGACTTCAGGCCTTTGTGCCTGAAACTCCGAATCATGGTTGAAGAAGTGTAAGGCCATACCTTACACCTATCAAGGCTGCTTGAGTCATGATGCGCTCCTGTGGAATGGGAAGAACGCAGTTTGATCACTCAGGCCAACTCGATGAGAGCCCCCGCTCTCTGGATCTCTTGTCAGATCGTTCCTGAGCAGTTGCGAGTGGCTGGCAACCTCAAGTTAAAACAACCCCATCCACTTCCTACTAGCTATGCGGACCTTTCCCACTGGGCAGCCTACAGCCCAAGAAATACCCTACAAGGTCTGTCGATACCCTTCTGATTGTCCGGGGAAATCATGCCCTCTAGGCTGACCGGGTCGCTGTCCGTTCAGCGATCGGGCGTGGAAACCCGGTAGTCCTGAGAAGGTGCCGTAATGGCAGTTGTATGCGGGAGGCCTCTGGCCTACCGGGTGACCTTCTTTCCGGATTTCCACCCCGTGTACAACTGCCGCCCTCTGCGTGGAAACGGACGGTTGCAGTCAAACCTGAAGAAGGAATCTGCAATGAAAAAAATCGTCCCCGACCCACCCCTTCCCGACACCCGTCACCACGCCTTCGGCAAATGCGACGCCGGCCACCCACCGCTGTTTGCAGTCAACCCCAATATCAACGCCCACGACGCCCTGGTGCATGTCGCCGAGTACCTGCGCAGCGCCTACAACGTTGGCTACAAGGCGCTGGACCATATGGATGAAACCGGCAGGAGCCTGCTGTGGGCCAGCCTGCATGGGATCGAGATGGCCGAGGGCCTGACCGAAGCGATGCTGGAGGGTATCGAGTCGCCCTGAGCGACATTGCCTTCAGGGAGTTGGATGAAGGCCATCACCGCCCGGTAGACTGCGCCCCATTACCCCGGAGCGCTGCGGAGATCGCCCTTGGAAGACCTCAACTCCCTCTACTACTTCACCCAGGTGGTCGAGCACGGTGGCTTTGCCCCGGCCGGGCGGGCGCTGGACATGCCCAAGTCCAAGCTCAGCCGGCGCATTGCCGACCTCGAGGAGCGCCTCGGCGTGCGCCTGCTGCACCGCACCAGCCGGCACTGCTCGCTGACCGAGATCGGCCAGGCCTACTACAACCGTTGCCTGGCCATGCGCGTGGAGGCCGAGGGCGCCGCCGAGATCATCGAGCGCAACCGCAGCGAACCGAGGGGGCTGGTGCGCATCAGTTGCCCGACCACCCTGCTCAACTCCTGGGTCGGGCCGATGCTCACCCGCTACATGCTCAAATACCCGCAGGTGGAGCTGTTCATCGAGAGCACCAACCGCCGCGTCGACCTGCTGCATGAAGGCTTCGACGTAGCGCTGCGGGTGCGCTTCCCGCCGCTGGAGAACACCGACATGGTGATGAAGGTGCTGAGCAACAGCACCCAGTGCCTGGTCGGGCATCCGTCGTTTCTCGAACAGCTTGCCGAAGGCTTCGACCCGCAGCAGCTCAGTGAGCTGCCCAGCGTCCATTGGGGCAGCGCCCAGCGTGAGTACCAGTGGGAGCTGTTCCAGGGCGAGGACATGAGCCGCAGCCTGGTGATCCCGCACACGCCGCGGATGGTCACCGATGATCTGTTTGCCTTGCGACACTTCGTGGTGGCGGGCGTGGGGATCGCGCACCTGCCCAGGGTGGCGGTGCGCGAGGACCTGGCGGCGGGACGCCTGGTGGAGATGCTGCCGGACTGGCATCCGCGATGCGGCATCGTACATGCGATCTTCCCGTCGCGGCGCGGGCTGCTGCCGTCGGTGCGGTCGTTGATCGATCATCTGGCGGAGGAATTCGCCTTCAGCGACATGGCGTAGCGTCCCATCGCGTGGCACATCGGGACGCCACACCGCCGCTCCCACGTCCTGCGCAGGAGCGGGTCACCCTCAGAACGCGAAGCAGGAACAGCCCAGCGCCCCCCAGAACCCCTGGTAATCGCTCACCGGCACACTGGAGTGCCGCGCCTTCTCATGGCTGTGGGCATGCACCCCGCACGGCCCGACGCACTGGTGCAGCGCCGCCGCCATTGGTGCCCCGGCGCGCCAGTGCCCCGGCACCTTGGCCACCGGCGACCACTCGGGCAACACCGGCACCTGCGCCGGGCCCAGCTTGTCGAACTCGGCGGCGCCGTACACCACCTTGCCGTCGACAACGGTCAGCACCGACTCGATGCCCTTGATCGCCTCTTCATCGACGCTGAAGAAGTCCAGCGACAATGCCGCCAGGTCCGCCAGCTGGCCGACCTTGATCTGCCCCTTCTTGCCCTGCTCGCTGGAGAACCAGGCGCTGCCATGGGTGAATAGCTGCAGTGCGGTCTCGCGGCTAAGACCTTCCGGGTACAGCTCCAGGCCACCGACAGTCTTGCCGCTGACCATCCAGTACAGCGACGTCCACGGGTTGTAGCTGGACACCCGCGTCGCGTCAGTCCCAGCCCCCACCGGCACGCCCATGTCGAGCATGCGCTTGATCGGCGGGGTGTGCTCGGCGGCCTTGGCGCCGTAGCGATCGACGAAGTATTCACCCTGGAAGGCCATGCGGTCCTGGATGGCGATACCGCCGCCCAGTGCCCGCACCCGCTCGATGTTCTGCGGGGTAATGGTCTCGGCATGGTCGAAGAACCATGGCAGGCCATTGAACGGAATGTCACGGTTGACCTTCTCGAACACGTCGAGCATGCGCGAAATCGACTCGTCGTAGGTGGCGTGCAGACGGAACGGCCAGCGCTGTTCGACCAGGTGGCGCACCACCGGTTCCAGCTCCTGCTCCATGGTTTGCGGCAGGTCCGGGCGCGGTTCGAGGAAGTCCTCGAAGTCGGCGGCGGAGAACACCAGCATCTCGCCGGCGCCGTTGTGGCGGAAGAAGTCGCTGCCGTCGCCCGGCTTGACCTTCTGCGTCCAGTTCTTGAAGTCGGTGAGTTCTTCCTTGGGCTTCTGGGTGAACAGGTTGTAGGCAATGCGCACGGTCAGCTGGTCGTTGTCGGCCAGCTCCTGGATCACCTGGTAGTCGTCCGGGTAGTTCTGGTAGCCGCCGCCGGCATCGATGGCGCTGGTCAGGCCGAGGCGGTTGAGCTCGCGCATGAACTGGCGGGTGGAGTTGACCTGGTACTCCAGCGGCAGCTTCGGCCCCTTGGCCAGGGTGGCGTAGAGGATCGTGGCATTGGGCCGGGCGATGAGCATGCCGGTGGGGTTGCCGAACTTGTCACGCTGGATCTCGCCACCCGGCGGATTCGGCGTGTCCTTGGTGTAGCCCACGGCCTTGAGCGCGGCGCGGTTGAGCAAGGCGCGATCGTACAGGTGCAGCAGGAACACCGGGGTGTCCGGCGCGGCCTGGTTGATCTCTTGCAAGGTGGGCATGCGCTTTTCGGCGAACTGGAATTCGTTCCAGCCGCCGACCACGCGCACCCACTGCGGGCTCGGCGTGCGCTCGGCCTGGTCCTTGAGCATGCGCAGGGCGTCGGCCAGCGATGGCACGCCTTCCCAGCGCAGTTCGAGGTTGTAGTTCAGGCCGCCGCGGATCAGGTGCAGGTGCGAGTCGTTCAGGCCTGGGATGACCGTGCGCTGTTTGAGGTCGATGATCTGCGTGGCGGCGCCTTTGTGGGCCATGGCTTCGGCGTCGCTGCCCACGGCGAGGAACTTGCCGTCCTTGATGGCGACGGCGCTGGCGGTGGGCTTCTCGCGGTCAACGGTGTGCAACTTGCCATTGAACAAGATGAGGTCGGCGGACATGGGATCTCCTGAAAGGGCGGCATGGGCGGAATCGGTGAACGGCAATGCGCTCCACAGCGCACCGGCGGCACCGAGTACAGTGCTGGTGGCGAGGAACTTGCGGCGACTCTGGTCGGTAGGGTCCTGGCTCATGGTGCTTTCCGTCCGGATGGGTGATCGGCAGGCGGTTGAAGGCTAGCAATGGATCACGGCTGGCGCTCAGCGGCGCAGCCAGCCGGCACAGCGGCGCGTCACCCAGGGCATGATGTAGAACACCACGGGCAGGATGACGAACAGGTTGGTGATCAAGTTGCCGGTGATCTGGCCACCCAACAGCGGATAGCGGGCAAACAGCGGCGCCAGTAATTGCGGAATGACCAGGGTCATCGGGCAGATCACCAGGTAGGTCAGCAAGGCCTGCTTCCAGCGCGGCGGTTGCGCGGCGCCGACGCTGGGCGGGGTGAACCAGAACTCCGGGTCATCGTGCACCTGGGTCTGATCGCCGTCTTCCAACAATGGCAGCACTTCACTGATCAACGCCTGGCGCTCGGCAGAGTTGACCCAGGCCTGCAGCAGGCCGGCGTCGGCGAAGCGCACCACGGTGGTGAAGTGGCGGCCGCCGTCGTCCGGTCGGATGACATTGACGTCCAGATGACCGGGCTGTTGGCGAGCGGTGGTCACGGCGCGCTTGAGCCAGGTTTCGTAGTGCGCCAGCGCCTGGGCACGGACCTTGTGCTGGATCACAAGCGTGACGACGCTGCGGTTGCCTTCGGCTGCGGTGTTCATCGCTGACATTCCCTGGAGGTGAGCTGGCCTGTAACCACTGTGCAACGGCAGACGAGCGCTGGATTGGATGAGTGTGCTGCCTTGCCTGGCACCTCGCGGGTACCAGGCTGTCGGCGGCTTACTTGCCGGCGGTCAGGGCGTTGTAGCTGGTGATCAGGTTGCGGTAATCAGGGATGTGGTTGGAGAACAGCGCCGCCAGCCCTTCGACGTCGTTGCGCCAGTCGCGGTGCAGCTCACAGGCCACGCCGAACCAGGTCATCAGCTGGGCACCGGCCTGGCTCATGCGGTCGTGGGCGGCGTCGCGGGTCATTTCGTTGAAGGTGCCGGAGGCGTCGGTGACCACGAACACATCGAACTCTTCTTCAAGGGCCGCCAGGGCCGGGAAGGCCACGCAGACTTCGGTCACCACGCCGGCGATGATCAGTTGCTTCTTGCCGGTGGCCTTCACCGCCTTGACGAAATCTTCGTTGTCCCAGGCGTTGATCTGGCCGGGGCGGGCGATGTATGGGGCTTCCGGGAACAGCTCCTTGAGCTCCGGCACCAGCGGGCCGTTGGGGCCTTGCTCGAAGCTGGTGGTGAGGATGGTCGGCAGGTTGAAGTACTTGGCCAGGTCGGCCAGGGCCAGCACGTTGTTCTTGAAGCGGTCCGGCTCGATGTCGCGGACCAGGGACAGCAGGCCGGCCTGGTGGTCGACCAGCAGTACGGCGGCGTCGTCTTTGTTCAGGCGGTTGTATTTGAAGTTGTTCATTGCCGGTGCTCCTTGGGTTTCGATCTTCAGTGGGTTGGGTGTTTCGCGTTGATGGGAGAAGATTAAAACCAGGACCTTTGTAGCGGTAGATAGCGAAATTTGGCTTTAGCGTTCTGTTTTATGAACGATGCAGCGGCATTGGCTGCACCGGCCTCATCGCCGGCAAGTCGCAGCGGCGAACCGCGGCTCCCACAGGGACGGCGTTGCCCCCATTGCCTGGCACCTCAAGCTGCTCTATTACTACGGACAGCCCTCCCCCGCACCGAGACCACCATGCTGGCGTTCATCCAGTCGTACCCGCTGTTGCTCGGCACCTTGCTGATCTTCCTCGACGTGTTGCTCTGGCAGTTGATCCCGCTGCAGCACAGGGTCTGGCGCATCGCCACACGGCTGGTGATCTTCCTGTTGTTCAGCGCGGTGTTGCTGACGGCCGGCATGAGCCCGCTGCAACCGCCACCCTGGGCCGACGACGTGTCACGCAACCTGATGGCCACGGTGCTGGCGATCGGCTGGTGGCTGTTCGGCGCGCGCACGGTGACCGTGGTGTTCGGCCAGTTGCTGGTGGCCCGCGGCAGCCACGGCGGGCGCCTGCTGCAGGATGTGCTCGGGGCGTTGATCTTCCTCGCCGCAGTGGTGGCTGCGGCGGCCTATGTGATGCAACTGCCGGTCAAGGGGCTGCTGGCCACCTCAGGGGTCATGGCCATCGTCATCGGCCTTGCGTTGCAGAGCACGCTGGCCGACGTGTTCTCGGGCATCGTGCTGAACACCACGCGGCCCTACCAGATCGGCGACTCGATCTCGATCGACGGTACCGAGGGCAAGGTGGTTGATATCGACTGGCGGGCCACCCGCCTGATCACTGGCAACAGCAGCCTGGCGGTGATCCCCAACTCGGTGGCGGCCAAGGCCAAGATCCTCAACTTCAGCCGCCCGGCCGAAGTGCACGGGGTGTCGATCAGCGTCGTGGTGCCGGCCAAGGTGCGCCCGCAACGGGTGTTCGATGCACTGGAGAAGAGCCTGCAAGGCACCAGCATCCTGCTGGACAAGCCGGCGCCCAAGGTCACGGTGAAGGCTTCGACACTTGAGTCAGTGGAGTACGAAGCCAGCGGTTTCATCGCCGAGATGTCGCGCAAGACCGAAGTGCGCAACCAGTTGTTCGACCTGGCCCACCGCCACCTTGAAGCCAGCGGCGTGACCTGGAACTCCGAGCAGGGCGCCCCGGTGCGCAGCCGCCAGCGCGAGCTGCTGGACGAGGTGCGGGTGTTCCGCTCGCTGAGCAACGAAGAGCGCGACGCCCTGAGCCAGCGCATGACCACGGTGGAATACCTCGCTGACCAGGTGATCCTCGACATCGGCGAGCGCTCGGAACATGTGCTGCTGATCAGCCGCGGCGTGGTGCTGGCGTCGGTTCGCGATGGCGAGCGGCTTATCGAAGGTGGCCGCATGGGGCCTGGCGAGGTGCTGGGGCTCGAGGGCCTGGTGGATGACGAGGCCTCGCCTGTCGAGTTTCGCGCCCTCAGTGGCTGCATGCTGTATCGCATCGACAAGGAACAGGTGCGCGGTTGCCTGGCCGAGAGCGGCGATGTGAAGTCGGCACTGACCAAACTGCAGCGGTTCCGGCGGCAGAAGCGCGAGTCACTGTTGTTGCAGAAGCCAGCGGTTGTGAAGAAGGGTGGCTTCCTCAGCTGGTTGCACAAATGACCGAGCTTCGTCGCTCGCACGGGCCCTATCGCCGGCAAGCCGGCTCCCACAGGGTACGCGCAAAAGCCTGTGGGAGCTGGGGTTCGCCGCCGCGGCTTGCCAGCGATGAGGCCGGCACAGGAACTACAGCACCACCCGCAGGCACTGCCCGGCGTGATACAGCGAGAACCCCGACTCGTAGAACGCCGTGCGCAACGATGGCGCGCTCACCGGCTTCATCGGCGAGAACGGAATCGGCAGGCTGTCCGGGTCGTCCTTGAGCAAGAACTCGGCGAATGCCCGGCCGATCACCGTGCCGGTGGTGTTGCCGCGACCGTTGTAGCCGGTCACCGCCACCAGCCCCGGCGCGGGTTCGAACAGGCGCATCAGGTGGTCCGGGGTGAAATCGATGCAGCCGGTCCAGTGCATCTCCCATTCGACCTTGCCCAACGCCGGGTAGTAGTGGCTCTGGATGCGGTCGGCCCAGCTGCGCACGAACCAGTCTGGCTTGTTGTCGACTCGGCCAAGGCTGCCGAGCAGCAGCCGGCCCTGGTCGTCGCGGCGGATGCTGCTGAGCACGGTGCGGGTGTCCCACGAGCCCTGGCCATGGGGCAGGACCTGGTCGGCGGCGGCGCCGTGCAACGGCTTGGAAGCGACCTGGTAGTAGTAGCCGCGGAAAAAGTGCTTCTGCAAATTGCTCCAGTCGCCTTCGGTGTAGGCACCGGTAGAGATCACCACCTTGTCGGCGCGCACCGCGCCGCGCGCCGTTTTCACCCGCCAGGCATCGCCGTCGCGCTCCAGGCCTTCAACCGCGGACTGCTGGAACAGCTTGCCGCCCAGCCGGCTCACGGCAGCGGCGAGGCCCTGGGTATATCCCATGGGGTTGATGGTACCCGCGCGGCGGTCGAGCAGCGCGGCGGAAATCTTGTCGGTACCGCAGTACTCCTGGCATTGCGCGCCGGTCAGTAGCTCGACGTCGGCGCCGCGCCGGGCCCATTGCTGGTGGCGGGCCTCGAGGTCGGCGATGCCGGTGGCATTGTGTGCCATGTGCAGGGTGCCCTGATGACGGGCCTGGCAGTCGATACCTAATCGTTCGATCATGGCGAACACTTCGCCCGGCGCCTCGCCGAGCACCTTGTTCAGGCGTCCGCCCTGCTTGTGCCCGAGGGTGGCCTCGACATCGTCGGGGCGGATCCAGGTGCCGGCGTTGACCAGGCCGACGTTGCGCCCGGAGCCGCCATGGCCGATTTTCCAGGCCTCCAGCAGGATCACCGACTTGCCCTGCTCCAGCAGGTGGATCGCCGCGGACAGGCCGGTGATGCCGCCGCCGATCACGCAGACATCGGCCTTGTGCTCGCCGGCCAGGGCCTGGGCGGCAACGGTCGGTTGGGTGAGGTGTTCCCACAAGCATTCTTGACGCAGTTCGGACATGACCGGCTCCAGCAAATTTTATTCTTGTTGCGGCCCCATCGTCGCGGTTCGTCGCCACGACAAGCCGGCTCCCACAGAGATCGACGCGGTCGCTGTGGGAGCCGGCTTGCCGGCGAAACGGGGGCAAAGCCCCCGCGACGATCATCAGTCGAACACGATCCCTTGCGCCAGTGGCAGTTCGCGAGAGTAGTTCACGGTGTTGGTCTGGCGACGCATGTAGCCTTTCCAGGCATCGGAACCGGATTCACGGCCACCGCCGGTTTCCTTCTCGCCACCGAACGCCCCGCCGATCTCCGCGCCGCTGGTGCCGATGTTGACGTTGGCGATGCCGCAGTCGCTGCCCGAGGCGCTCTGGAAACGTTCGGCCTCGCGCAGGTCGGTGGTGAAGATGCACGACGACAGGCCTTGCGGCACTTCGTTGTTCAGGCGCAGGGCCTCTTCGAAGTCGTCGTAGGCCAGCACGTAGAGAATCGGCGCGAAGGTCTCGTGGCGCACCACCTCGCTCTGGGCCGGCATCTCGGCAATGGCCGGCGACACGTAGTAGGCGTTCGGGTATTGCTCGGCGAGCTGGCGCTCGCCACCGAAAACCTGCCCGCCTTCGTCGCGGGCCTTGGCCAGCGCGCCCTGCATGGCATCGAACGACTGCTTGTCGATCAGCGGGCCGACCAGGTTGTCCTTGCGCGGGTCACCGATGCGCACCTTGCCGTAGGCGGCTTTGACGCGGGCGACTACGTCGTCCTTGATCGAGCGGTGCACGATCAGGCGGCGCAGGGTGGTGCAGCGCTGGCCGGCGGTGCCGACGGCAGAGAACAGGATGCCGCGCACGGCCAGGTCGAGGTCGGCGCTCGGGGCCAGGATCATGGCGTTGTTGCCACCCAGCTCGAGGATGCTGCGGCCGAAACGCGCCGCTACACGCGGGCCCACTTCGCGGCCCATGCGGGTGCTGCCGGTGGCACTGACCAACGCCACGCGTGAATCGTCGACCAGGGCTTCGCCGGCGTCGCGACCGCCAATCACCAGTTGCGCCACACCTGCCGGGGCGTCGCCGAAGGCTTTCAGGGCTTTGTCGAACAGCGCCTGGCACGCCAACGCGGTGAGTGGGGTCTTCTCGGACGGCTTCCACACCACGGCGTTACCCGCCACCAGCGCCAGCGCGGTGTTCCACGCCCACACCGCGACCGGGAAGTTGAAGGCGCTGATCACCCCGACCACGCCCAGCGGGTGCCAGGTTTCACGCATATGGTGGCCCGGGCGCTCGGAGGCGATGGTCAGGCCGTACAGCTGGCGCGACAGGCCGACGGCGAAGTCGCAGATATCGATCATTTCCTGCACTTCGCCCAGGCCTTCCTGGGTGATCTTGCCAGCTTCGATCGAGACCAGCTCGCCGAGGTCAGCCTTGTGCTCGCGCAGCACCTCGCCGAACAGGCGCACCAGCTCGCCACGACGGGGGGCCGGCACGCTGCGCCAGGCTTCGAAGGCCTGTTGCGCCTGGTCGATGCGGGCAACAGTATCGGCCTTGCCGAGCAACTTCACCGAGGCGATCTGGCTGCCGTCGATCGGGGTATGGACAGGGTAATCGCCCTGGGTGTGGGCCGCGGCGGCAACGCCCAGGCGCTCGAGCAATCCAGCAACCATCATGCTTCTCCTTACATCGGGTGAAGGGGTTGAAAATGTCGTGGGTCAGTATTAATCGGATTACTCGGGTGCAACAAACGACCTTTATTCCGCATATCATTCCACCAGGTAATGATTTCAGCCGCCGAGACCGCTTATGTCCAAACGCCTGGTACCGTCCATGACCGCCCTGCAGTGCTTCGAGGCCGCAGCCCGTCATCTAAGCTTCACCCGCGCCGCCGAGGAACTGCACCTGACGCAGAGCGCGGTAAGCAAGCAAGTGGCGCAGCTCGAGGAAATGCTGCGCCATCACCTGTTCCTGCGCATCCGCCGCCGCCTGCAACTGACGCCGGCCGGCAGCCTGTACCTGGCCGAAGTGAACAAGATCCTCACCCAGGTGGACATGTCCAGCCGCTATGTCCTGAGCTACGGCTCGCAGACCGAAGTGTTGAAGGTAGCCACTCAACCGAGTTTCGGCGTGCGCTGGCTGATCCCGCACCTCAAGGGCTTCGGCAAGCGCCACCCGAACCTGCACCTGGACATCCGCAACGAGATGGAACCGTTCGCCCTGCTGCAGGGCTCGGCCGACGTGGTGTTCTTCTATGGTCAAGGCACCTGGCCCGGGGCGACCTGTATCGAGCTGTTCGGCGAAGAAGTGGTGCCGGTGTGCGCGCCGGAGTTGTTGCAAGGGCGCACGCTGCCTGACGCCGGCGCGGTGGCGGAGCTGGTGCTGCTGCAGAGCACCTCGCGACCGCAGGCGTGGCACGAATGGTTCCTGGAGCAGGGGCTGCATACCGACAACAGCTACCATGGGCCGCGCTTCGACACCTTCTACATGGCCTTGAGCGCGGCGCAGGCCGGATGCGGGGTGGCGTTGGTGCCCAGTTACCTGGTGGCCAAAGAGCTGGCTGAGGGCAGCCTGGTGCTGGCCTGGGACCATGCGATGAAAAGCAATGGCGCGCATTACCTGGCGTATGCCGAGCATGCGGCGGAGGTGCCGAAGGTGCGGGCGTTGGTGGAGTGGGTTGCCGAGCAGATCCAGCGGCGCCACCACTGACGCCATCGTGAGAGCGGGCTTGCCCCGCTATGGGGTCGTCAAGGTCGATCAAAAAAGGAATGAAACCCGCACTTTTTTTCGCTTGTACGGCATCTCCATTCCCAGCTTTCATGTAAGTGTCCTCCACTCACCCAGGAAGCTTGCGATGCCCGCCCACGATTTCGTCAGCCCCGACAGCATCCGCGCGCAGTTCTCTGCCGCCATGTCGCTCATGTACAAGCAGGAAGTCCCCCTGTACGGCACGCTGCTTGAACTGGTGAGCGAAACCAACCGGCGGGTGATGGCCGCGCAGCCCAAGGTGGCCGAGGCCCTGCGCTGGACCGGCGAGATCGAACGTCTCGACCAGGAGCGCCATGGCGCCATCCGCGTGGGCACCGCCAAGGAGCTCGCCACCATCGCCCGCCTGTTCGCGGTCATGGGCATGGCGCCGGTCGGCTATTACGACCTGAGCTCGGCCGGCGTACCGGTGCATTCCACTGCGTTCCGTGCCGTGCACGAGCAGTCGCTGCATGTCAGCCCGTTCCGCGTGTTCACTTCGCTGCTGCGCCTGGAACTTATCCACAACCCGCAACTGCGCAAACTGGCCCAGGGCATCCTCGACAAGCGGCAGATCTTCACCGCCCGTGTACTGGAACTGATCGCCCAATGCGAACGCGATGGTGGCCTGAACGCGAGCGATGCCGACACGTTCGTCGACGAAGCACTCCACACCTTCCGCTGGCACCAGGACGCCACCGTCACCGCCGAGCAGTACCAGCAATTGCACGACCAGCACCGCCTGATCGCTGACGTGGTGGCGTTCAAAGGCCCCCACATCAACCACCTGACCCCGCGCACCCTGGACATCGACGCCATCCAGCTCGGCATGCCAGCCAAGGGCATTCCACCCAAGGCCGTGGTCGAAGGGCCACCCACCCGCCGCCAGCCGATCCTGCTACGCCAGACCAGCTTCAAGGCGCTACAGGAAAAGGTCGCTTTCAGCGATGCCCAGGGCAGTCACACGGCGCGCTTCGGCGAGATCGAACAACGCGGCGCAGCGCTGACGCCCAAGGGGCGCCAGCTGTACGACCGCCTGCTGGACGCGACCCGCGCGGCCCTGGGAGGCGTGCCCGCCGAGGCCAACGCAGAACGCTACATGAGCCTGCTCGCCGAGCATTTCGCCGAATTTCCGGACGACCTGGGGCAGATGCGCGAACAAGGGCTGGCCTACTTCCGCTATTTCGCCACCGACAAGGGACTGGCGGCGTGTGGGCAGCCTGGCCGACCTACCACCCTGGAAGGGCTGATCGACGCCGGGCATGTGCATTACGAGGCGCTGGTGTACGAGGACTTCCTGCCGGTGAGTGCGGCGGGGATTTTCCAGTCCAACCTGGGAGACGAGGGGCAGGCCGACTATGGCAGCAACGCCAACCGCGAAGCCTTCGAGCAGGCGCTGGGGCTGACGGTGCAGGATGAGCTGGCGCTGTATGCGCAGAGCGAGCGGCGCTCGTTGCAGGCGTGTGCGCAGGCGTTGGGTCTGAGCGCGATGTAGGGCTTCGCAAAGCCGGGGCCGCTTTGCGGCCCCAATGCGCTACCGATGAGTCCGGAACCGATCCACTTCCTGGCGCAACTGCCCCGCCAGTCCTTCCAGCTCGCGGGCCGTCATGGCCAGTTCATTGGCCACATCGCGCTGTTCGCTGTTGGCCTGGGCGATGCTCTGCAGGTTGCGGCTGAGCACCGTCGCGGTGCTGCTCTGCTCCTGGGTCGCGGTGCTGATCACGGCGAACTGCTCGCCCGCCACCCGGCTCTGCTCATCGATGCGCGCCAGGGCTTCGGCCACCTTGTCGTTGCGCGCCAGGCCTTCCTGCATCAGCTGGTTGCCCTGCTCCAGCGTGCTGATGGCATGGCCGGTCTGCTGCTGGATGCTGGCGATCATGCCCGAGATCTCGTCAGTGGCCTGGCGGGTGCGCGCGGCCAGGCCGCGGACCTCGTCGGCGACCACGGCGAAACCACGGCCCTGCTCGCCAGCCCGGGCCGCTTCGATGGCGGCATTGAGCGCCAGCAGGTTGGTCTGCTCGGCAATCGAGGTGATCACGCCGACAATACCGCCGATCTCCTGCGAGCGAGCGCCCAAGGTATCCATCACACTGGCGGTACCACCCAGTGCCTCGGCGATCTGCCGCAGGGAAACCGAGGCTTCGTCCATGGCGCTGCGACCGATACGGGTCTGCTGGGCGTTGTCACGGGCCATGCGCTCGGTGCCGGCCATGTTGTCGGCGATATTCATCGAGGTGGCGCTGAATTCTTCCACCGCGCCGGCCATGCTGGTGATCTCGCCGGACTGCTGGTCCATGCCCTCGCAGGCGCCGGACGACAGGCCCGACAGCGAGCGGGCGCGACCACTGACCTGGTCGGAGGCGGTGCGGATATGCTCGACCATGGTCGCCAGCGCATCGCCCATCTGGTTGAAGCTGCGGGCCAACTGGCCGATCTCGTCATGGCTGGTGACGCTCAGGCGGGCGTTGAGGTCGCCGGCACCCAGGGCTTCGGCCTGGCGCACCAGGTCGCCGAGCGGGCGCAACTTGCGGCGCAGTAGCCAGAGGGTCGCGGCCACGGCCAGCAGCATCGCCAGCAGGCTGCCAATGGCCAGGCGCAGGCCGACGCTCCAGGTCACTTCGCGGATTTCGCCCTCGGGCATGCTTGCCACCACGGTCCAAGGGCCTTCGGCGAACGGTTCGGTGACACTGAACAGTTGCTCGCCGGCACTGCTCCAGAACCGCCCTGCCCCCGGCTTGATCGCCTTGATCGCCTGGGCCGCCGCCTCGCCGTCACGCACCTCGGCCGGTGGCACCAGCCACTTGCCCTGCTCGTCCAGCAACGCCAGAGAGCCGGTCTGGCCAATGCGGAAACGCTTGAGGTTGGCGAACTGGGCATTCTGCGCGTCGGTGTAGTCGAAGCCGACGAACAGCACCGCGATCACCCGGCCACTCCCATCACGCACTGGCACATAGCGGGTCATGTAGTTGCGTTCGAACAGCACGGCGCGGCCGACGTAGTTCTGCCCGGCCATCAGTTTCGGATAGGCCGGGTGCTGGCGGTCGAGCTGGGTGCCGATGGCGCGGCTACCGTCCTGCTTGGTCAGGCTGGTGCTGATGCGTACGAAGTCGTCACCGCTGCGCACGAACAGGGTCGCAACACCGGCCGTCATCTGCTGGAACTCGTCGACCTGGTGGAAATCGTTGTTCAACAGGTGGTCACCCAGGTACAGCGCAGGCGTCGCGGCACCTGCGACGTTGACCGTTTCCCCCGCGTGCAGCGCCAGTCCGCTGGCGAACCGCCGCTCGAACAGACCGCTCAGGCGCTGGGTATTGTCCTTTAGCGAACCGTGGAAGGTATCGAGCTGATCGGCCAGCAGCCGCGCCTCGCTGGCCAGGTGCGCCTGGCGCGTGGTGAGGTTGGCGTCGTCCAGCGAACGCAGGGCGAACAGGGTGCTACCGGTGATCACCAGCGCCAGCACGATGGCGAGGGCAATCCCGAGCTGCGAGGCGATTCGGGCACGCGGTTGAGACATGGCAAGGCTCCTGGCAAGAGGCCGGGATCGTCCTGATCACGCTGACCGCCCGCTGCATATCGACGGGGAATCGCGTCCTCTTCCGGGACGCTGGTGCAAGTTGATCGGCGTCTGTAGGAAATACTTGAGTGCGGGACCGGGATATTCGCAAACGTTTTCTTGCCGTGGCCTCAGAGGGGTTGTCAGCCCTGTGCCGACAGGATTTGCACAGCCGGTAAATCCATCGCCGCCGCCTCCTCCTGCAAAAACACACTGAGCCGGCGCAACCGCTCCCCGCCCGGCCGGGTCCGTGGCCACACCAGGTAGTAGTCCATGCCGCTGGCTACCGCAGTCGGCCAGGGCAGGCTCAACCGCCGCTGCGCCACATCCTCGGCCACCATCAGCAGGTCGCCCATGGAGATTCCGTAGCCCCGCGCGGCGGCGATCATGCCCAGCTCCAAGGTGTCGAACACCTGCCCGCCCTTGAGCGAGATCTTGTCGGTCAGGCCCATGCGCGCCAGCCAAGCCCGCCAGTCGCGCTTGTCCGGCGTGGGATGCAGCAGCTCGATACCGGCCAGGCGCCGCTCGTCCCAAGGCGCATCATCGAGCAGGTCCGGCGCACCTACCGGAATCAGCAACTCGGAGAACAACCGGCGCACTTCCCAGTCCGCCGGGAAGCTGCCATCGCTGAGCAGCACTGCACAGTCGAACGGCTCCTGGTTGAAGTCCACATGGTCGACATCCATCCAGGCACTGGTGAGTTGCACCTCGTTGCCGGGCTGCAGATGGCGGAAGCGACTCAGGCGCGCCAGCAGCCAGCGCATGGTCAGGGTCGAAGGGGCCTTCATGCGCAGGATGTCATCTTCACCGCGCAAGGTTTCGCAGGCCCGCTCCAGGGAAGCAAAACCATCACGCACACCGGGCAGCAACATGCGTGCAGCTTCAGTCAGCTGCAGGCTGCGGCCATTGCGCACGAACAGGCGACAGGCGAAATGCTCCTCCAGGGTGCGGATATGCCGGCTCACCGCGCTCTGGGTAATCGCCAGCTCTTCCCCGGCACGGGTGAACGAGCTCAGCCGAGCAGCGGCTTCAAATGCGCGCAACGCATAAAGCGGAGGCAGTTGGCGAATCATGGCGCACCTGTCATACGGGAGCTGGATCGGTGCCAATGATCATACAGGCATGAGTCAGACTCATGACACCGATCGCATTTATCCTTTTGTGCAAAGCTGACCGAAGCCTCAGAATCGACGGCTCGCTTCCAGAATCATCAAGAAGGACCGCCCCCATGCACGTCGCGCCCACCACCGAACTCAAGGCTTTGCTGCGCCTGGCCGGGCCGCTGATCGCCTCGCAGTTGGCGCACATGCTGATGGTGCTCACCGACACCCTGATGATGGCCCGCATCAGCCCGCAGGCCCTGGCCGGTGGTGGCCTGGGCGCGGCAAGCTATTCGTTCGTGTCGATCTTCTGCCTGGGCGTGATCGCCGCGGTGGGCACGCTGGTAGCCATCCGCAAGGGCGCCAACGACATCGAGGGCGTCACCCGCCTGGCGCAGAGCGGCCTGTGGCTGGCCTGGGGCCTGGCGTTGGTCTCGGCGCTGGTGATGTGGAACCTCAAGCCGGTGCTGCTGCTATTCGGCCAGAAACCGGAGAACGTCGACTCGGCGATGCAGTTGCTGACCCTGCTGCCGCTCGCCCTGCCCGGCTACATGACTTTCATGGCCCTGCGCGGTTTTACCAGCGCCCTGGGCCACTCCACGCCGGTGATGGTCATCAGCCTGGTAGGCACGGTGTTCAACTACCTGTTCAACCACGCCCTGATCGAAGGCATGTTCGGCCTGCCCAAGCTGGGGCTGATGGGTATTGGCCTGGTCACGGCGGTGGTGACCCTGGGCATGGCCATCGCGCTCGCACTGTATATCCGCTGGCACAAGGCCTATGCCGCCTACCCGCTGCGCAAGGGCCTGCTGCGCCCTTCCCTGCCGGCACTGCGCGAGCTGTGGCGGCTGGGCCTGCCGATCGGCGGCACCTATATGGTCGAAGTTGGTCTGTTCGCCTTTGCCGCCCTGTGCATGGGCGTGCTCGGCAGCACGGAACTGGCGGCGCACCAGATCGCCCTGCAGATCGTCTCCACCGCGTTCATGGTGCCGACGGGCCTTTCATATGCGGTGACCATGCGCGTCGGCCTTTATTACGGCGCCGGCAACTTGCTGGCGGCCCGCAGCGCCGGGCGCGTAGGGATTGGTTTTGGCGCTTCGCTGATGTTTGCCTTCGCCGCACTGTTCTGGTTGCTGCCGGATGCGCTGGTCGGGCTTTTCATCGATCGCAAGGACCCGGCCTTCGCCGCGATCTTCATGCTGGCGGTGCAACTGGTGATGGTGGCGGCGTGGTTCGAGCTGTTCGATGGCGTGCAGACCATCGCCATGGGTTCGATCCGCGGCCTGAAAGATGCCAAGACCACCTTCCTGATCGGCCTGGTGTGCTACTGGCTGGTGGGCGCGCCCAGCGCCTGGCTGTTCGCCTTCACCTTCGGTGGCGGTGCACAGGGTATCTGGTGGGGGCTGGCTCTTGGTCTGGCCTGCGCGGCGGTGGCGCTGACGTTCGGCTTCGAATGGCGGATGAAGCGGCTGCTGGGCAAGGCTGAACGTGCGCGGCGGGCGGCGGTGTCAGTCTGAGACACCCGGGGCCGCTGCGCGCGCCATCGCCGCGCGGGCGGCGCTTGATTTCACAAGCGGCGCAACTGTGTCGCTGAACACTTTGAAGCCAGTATCCATCTGAAACTGTACTACTGTACCGCCATATACATCACTTCCTGCTGACCATTTCCCTGCCAACACCACAAACCGCACCAAAAAAGTGCGCACCAGTACAGTTCCCTCAATAACTGGTGCAACAGTCGCTTTCAACAATTAACTGGCCCATCACAATACACCTGAACTGTACCTACTGTTCTGGACGAGAGAGGAGGAAGATGGGCACCAGTTAAATCACTCCCTAATGCCGCCACAAGCGGAAGGATGACACATCATGGAACGTACCCTCAGTTCCGACCTGGTTTTCGAAAACGCCCAAGCTTCCAACGCTGCCCTGCCGCTGCGCGTCCTGTCCACCCTGGTACTGTGGCAGCGCCGCATGGCCAGCCGCCGCCAGCTGGCGCGCCTGGACTCCCGCCTGCTGGCCGACGCCGGTATCAGCGAGTCGCAGCGCTACGAAGAGCTGAGCAAGCCTTTCTGGCGCTAAGCGCCGGCCGCCGGCCCAGGCCGGCACCGTGATTCTCAAGAACCCGCCGCAGGCAACTGCGGCGGGTTTTTTGTTATGAGCCGCGCAATAGAGCTCTCGCGCAAGCAACCGTAACAGTTTTATAAAACTCAAATTCTATAGATACAGTTACGATTTGATCTGTTTTGCGCGCCCAGGCGTCAGAACCGCCGCGTGTTACGCTTGTCTTACGCGCCTGGCATATAACGTACCGTGACGAGCCAAGCGAGCGTCCGATAACCAGAACCACCCTTGACCCTGTGCAGGAGTCCACCAACATGTCCCGTTATCACCTGATTGGCGCCGCCTTGCTGCTGTCCCTCACCGGTGCCGCCCACGCCACCAGCTTCGTCGTCACCACCGATGCCGTCGTCGGCGCCGTAGCCGCCTCGACCGATGCCACGTCCGATATCTCCTCCTCGTTCCGCGACGACAAGATCGTCAAGGCCGCCCGTGACGATGCCGCCAGCTTCGTCGGCAGCGATGGCGCCATCCGCGGCGCCAAGCTGGAAAGCGCATTCGTGCACATCCGCCAGCAGTTGCCGGCCCTGCAAGCCAGCGATGCGCAGCTGGCGCGCGCCATCCTCGCCATCTGACCTTGCCCTTGCCCCGGATTCACTGGCCCCGAGCCGTGCATCCGGGGTAGCCTTCGCAGCCCGAGACAATCGCCACTTCAAAGCCCATGCGTTACCTACTGCTTTCCTTTGTCGCCCTGGCCTGCATGAACAGCGCCCAGGCGATGGATGCCACCACCCAGAGCCTGGTCATCACGGGTTACGTCACCAGCCAGGTGACTGCCGCCCCCTTCGACCGCAAACGGATCATCGCGGCCCGTGACGATGCCGCCATGTTCGTCGCCAGCGACGGCCTGATCCGTGGCGCGCGCCTGGAGGCAGCGTTCGACGCCCTGCGCCACGGCTGCGCCCGGCACTCTGTCGGCGACCGTGAACTGGCCGAGGCGATTCTCGTCCAATAACTACACCCGCTCCCTTGCATTTCCGGAGATGCTCCATGCGTAAACCGCTGATCGCCGCCACCCTCGGCATGCTGCTGCTCGCCGACCTGGCCCAGGCACACACCCTGGTGGCCACCAGCAACATCATCGTCCGCGCCTTTGGCCGTTCGATCGACTTCACCTCTGACACCACCACTTCGATCCGCGACTCGAAAGTGGTGCGTGAAGCCCACGACGACGCCGCCAGCTTCGTCGCCAGCAATGGCGACATCCGCGGCGCGCAGCTCGAAGCCGCCTTCGACACCTTGCGCGCCCGTGTGCCCGAAGCCCGCGACGCCAGCGACCAGGTGCTGGCCGAAGCCATCCTCGCCCTGTGAAGCGCATGCGTGCCTGGCTGCTGGGCTGCGCCCTGACGCTGCTTGGCACGCCCGCCCTGGCCGATCTGCAGCTGGTGCTGCAGACCGACGGCCTCGCCCCTTCGCAACGGCAGGCCAGCCAGGTGCTGCTCGACGAAGCCATGGCCAAGCTGCCACCGCGCTTCAAGCAGCAACTCGACCGGCAGATCCTGGTCAGCTGGACCACACGCATGCCCGAGGATGCCTATGGCCAGGCCTCGCCGGTCGCCAGCCTGGATCTAAACCGACGCCTGCTACCGGGCCTCGTGGATGGCAGCGCCGCCCGCGAGAAGACCAACCGCCCCCATGGCACCGTCCGCGAAGAACTGCTGGCCACCGTGCTCCACGAGCTGACCCATATCTATGACCGCGCCCGCCTGTGGCCAGAGGCTGAGCGCCAGCTGATCAGCCGCTGCAAGCGCCAGCAGGGCGCGCTTGGCAAAGTCGGCCTGCCGCAGGACTGTCGCGGCCAGGCCGAACGCCGCTTCACCTTGAGCGACGACCCGCGCCTGCTGGACCTGGCCGGCTGGCCGCAGTACGTCGGCCGGCGCGGCGAGCGCGAGCAGCACAACGGCCAGCTGGTGCGCAGCCCGGATCCCTACGAGCTGAGCAGCCCGAAGGAGTTCATCGCGGTCAACATGGAGTATTTCCTCCTCGACCCGAGCTACGCCTGTCGCCGCCCAGCGCTGAACCAGTACCTGCGCGACCACTTCGACTGGGCGCCGCGCCAGGACGCCTGCGCCAAGGGCCTGCCGTTCCTCAACGCCGGCAACGACTTCGCCCGCCAACCCTTGGGCGAGATCGACCCGGAACGGGTCTATGAGGTCGACTACCTGCTGGCAGAAGCCAACCAGAACTGGGTCAGCCGCTGGGGCCACAGCATGCTGCGCCTGGTGATCTGCGCCCCGGGCCGCCCACGCGGGCCGGCCTGTCGCCTGGACCTCGACCAGAGCCTGGTGCTGTCGTACCGCGCCTTCGTCAATGATGTGCAGCTGTCCAGCTGGGACGGCCTGGTCGGCGCCTACCCGTCGCGGCTGTTCGTGCTGCCGTTGGGGCAGGTAATCGACGAGTACACCAAGACCGAGCTGCGCAGCCTGGCCTCGGTGCCGCTCAAGCTCAGTCGCGCCGAGATCGAGAACCTGGTGCGCCAGGCCGCCGAGATGCACTGGAGCTACGACGGCAACTACTACTTCCTGTCCAACAACTGCGCGGTGGAGTCGCTCAAGCTGCTGCGCAGCGGCACCGGCAATCCACGCCTGAATGACCTGGACAGCATCATGCCCAACGGCCTGCTCGAGGTCATGAAGGGCAGGGGGCTGGCCAATACCAGCGTGCTCGACGATCCACGCGAAGCCCTGCGCCTGGGCTATCGCTTCGACTCTTACCGCGACCGCTACCAGGCGATGTTCGAGGTGTTGCGCAAGCAGCTGCCAATCAAACAGACGACGGTGGAAGACTGGTTGGCGCTGGACGCCGAGCAGCGCCGCCAGTGGTTCGAGCGCGCCGACCTGCGCACCAGCGCGGCCTTGCTGCTGCTCGAACAGGCCGGGCTGCGGCGCCAGCTGCTGCTGGCCCAGGATGAGGTCAAGCAACGCTACCTGAACGGGCGGGCACTCAAGGACGGCAGTTTCGACAAGGCCAACGAGACCTTGCAGGCGATGCTGGCCAACAGCGGCTTCCTCAGCCGCCCGGCGGAGCTGCTCGGGGCAGGGGGCTACGGCCTGCCGCAGCCGGAAGAGCGCAAGCAACTGGAACAGGTGAGCAGCGAGCGCCAGGCGCAGCTGCTGCGCCTGAGCACCGACCTCGACCAGCAGGTGAGGGCGCTGCTGGGGCCCGAGCGGGGCAGGGAAATCAAGGCGGTGGAGGCCAACATCAAGCAGGTGGGCGAGCATCTGAGGGCGTTGCACAAGGCGGCCGGGGGATTGCAGCTGCCCTAGTACATGGCAGGTCAGCCTCTATCGCCGGCAACCCCTGATCCACCTGCAACCATGGCAACCGGCTCCCCACCCAGATATGCCGATTGGCCGGAACCCGCTCCGGGTGATCCAGCGTCGCCACGGTCACATCGATCGAATCCGGGCTATGGGCCGTCACCAGCGCCACGTGCGCCCCACAACTGCCACAGAAATAACGGCTACAGGTTTCCGGCGCCATGTAGCGCTGCGGTGAGCCCGCCAACCACTGGAAAGCCTCGAAGGGCAGGGTGACCCAGGTCACCAGAGTGCCCCCGCTGACCCGCCGGCAGATCGAGCAATGGCAATGGGCGACATCGCCCAGGGCGCCCGACAAGCGATAACGCAGGGCACCGCAATGGCACCCGCCTTCCACGACATCCACCATCGAAATGACCTCCCGTCGCCTTGCACCGGGCGAAAGCTGGCTGAAAGCTTGCCCACATAGGATAGCGCCACCACCGGCAGCAGACCGGTCAGCCAGGGCACCCGGAAACTTCCGCGCCCGGCCCAATCAACAACAACAATGGTGATTCTGATGTTTTCCTGTGCCCGCCTTTTCGCAGTCCCCCTCCGCCTGCTCCTCGCGCAGCGCCTGACGCGCTGATCCGCCCGAATCGTCCTTCCTTTCGCCGCGCCACGCCTGGAGTACCGCCATGCTGACCTTCCTCGGCTTCGCCATGGTCATCACCTTCATGTACCTGATCATGACCAAGCGCCTGTCGGCCTTGATCGCGCTGATCCTGGTACCGATCCTGTTCGCCCTGTTCGGCGGCTTCTACAGCGACATCGGCCCGATGATGCTGCAGGGCATCAGCAAGCTCGCGCCCACTGGCGTGATGCTGATGTTCGCCATTCTCTACTTCGCCTTGATGATCGACTCCGGCCTGTTCGACCCAGCCGTGCGCAAGATCCTCAAGCTGGTCAAGGGCGACCCGCTGAAAGTTTCGGTCGGCACCGCGGTGCTGGCCCTGGTGGTGTCCCTGGACGGTGACGGCGCCACCACCTACATGATCTGCTGCGCCGCCATGCTGCCGATGTACAGCCGCCTGGGGATGAGCCCGCGGATCATGGCCGGCCTGATCATCCTCGCTGGCGGGGTGATGAACATGACCCCATGGGGCGGCCCTACCGCGCGCGCCGCCAGCGCCCTGCACGTGGACCCTTCTGACATCTTCGTGCCGATGATACCGGCCATGGCCTTCGGTGTACTGGCGATCCTCGCCATCGCCTACTGGTACGGCCTGCGCGAACGTGCCCGCCTCGGTGAACTGCACCTGCCGACCGACGACATCGACCACAGCGAAATCAGCGTGTCGCAGTTCCCGGAAGCCCGCCGGCCCAAGCTGCTGTGGTTCAACGGCGCCCTGACCGCCGCGCTGATGGTCGCGCTGATCGCCGGCGTGCTGCCCCTGCCGGTGCTGTTCATGATCGCCTTCAGCATCGCCATGATCGTCAACTACCCGTGCCTGCAGCAGCAGAAGGACCGCATCGCCGCCCACGCCTCCAGCGTGCTGGCCGTGAGCGGGTTGATTTTCGCCGCTGGCATCTTCACCGGCATCCTGTCGGGGACCGGCATGGTCGATGCCATGTCCAAGAGCCTGCTGGCGGTGATCCCGGAAGCGTTCGGCCCCTACATGGCGGTGATCACCGCACTGGTCAGCATGCCGTTCACCTTCTTCATGTCCAACGACGCCTTCTACTACGGCGTGCTGCCGGTGCTGTCGGAGTTCGCCAGCCACTACGGCGTCACCCCGGTGGAAATGGCCCGCGCGTCGATCGTCGGGCAGCCGGTACACCTGCTCAGCCCACTGGTACCCTCCACCTACCTGCTGGTGACCCTGGCCGGCATCGAGTTCGGCGACCACCAACGCTTCACCCTCAAGTGGGCAGTGCTGGTGTGCCTGTGCATAATGTTCGGCGCACTGGCACTGGGGACTTTCCCGCTGTTCAGCAGTCTGTAAGACAAGCGCCTCATCCAACCGCAAAGCGCCCGCCATCAGGGCGCTTTGCCTTTACCGCTCGAAGGAATACACATGGAATGGCTGACCAGCCCGGAAATCTGGGTTGCCTTTTTCACCCTCACCGCGCTTGAGATCGTGCTCGGGATCGACAACATCATCATGATCTCGATCCTGGTCAGCCGCATGCCCAAGCACATGCAACCGCGCACACGGATCTTCGGCCTGGCCCTGGCCATGGTCACGCGGATCATGCTGCTGCTGTCGATCACCTGGGTCATGCGCCTGACCGACGACCTCTTCCATGTGCTGGGCGAGGGTATCTCCGGGCGCGACCTGATCCTGTTCTTCGGCGGCCTGTTCCTCTTGTGGAAAAGCTCCCAGGAGATCTACCACGGCCTGGAAGGCGAGGACGAGAGCGCGGACGAGCCGAAAGGCTCGGGCGGCAAGTTCTTCTACACCATCATCCAGATCGCCATCATCGACATCGTGTTCTCGCTGGACTCGGTGATCACCGCGGTGGGCATGGTCTCCCACGTGCCGGTGATGATCGCCGCGATCATCGTCGCCGTGCTGGTGATGATGCTCTGCGCCGGCACCATCAGCGATTTCATCGACAAGCATCCGTCGCTGAAGATGCTCGCACTTTCGTTCCTGATCGTCGTCGGTACGGTGTTGATCGCCGAGTCCTTCGATGTGCATGTGCCCAAGGGCTATGTCTACTTCGCCATGGCTTTCTCGCTGGCGGTGGAGGCGATCAACATCCGCATGCGCACGGCGATGGCACGCAAGAAGGGCAAGGAACACGATCCAGTGAAACTGCGCAAGGACATCCCGGGTCAATAAACCCAGGAAGCGCGGTAGCAAAAGGGCCCTTCGGGGCCTTTTTTGTTGCCGACGATGAGGCCAGAGCATGTTTCAAATACGTTTCACCCATGCCAAGCTGGCGCCAGCCACGCAAAACAACTAAAGCTTCAGTGAGCACTGGAAAAAACAGCCCACCCCCGGGCCAGGCTCACCGCTGCACCCATTGGCCCCGCCCAGGGGCATAGAAGAAAAGGGGGCCCGACCATGCTGACCCTGCTCAATCTGCTCTCCGCCGTGGCGTTGCTGGTGTGGGGCACCCATATCGTGCGTACCGGCATCCTGCGGGTCTATGGCTCGAACCTGCGCCGCGTGCTCGGCCAGAACATGAACAAGCGCCCGCTGGCCTTCATCGCCGGGATCCTGGTCACCGCCATGGTGCAGAGCAGCAACGCCACCGCCATGCTGGTCACCTCGTTCGTCGGCCAGGGCCTGATGGCCATGACCCCGGCCCTGGCGATCATGCTCGGCGCCGACGTCGGGACCGCGCTGATGGCGCGGGTGCTGACCTTCGACCTGTCCTGGCTGTCGCCGCTGCTGATCTTCCTCGGGGTGATCTTCTTCCTCTCGCGCAAGCAGACCCGCGCCGGCCAGCTGGGCCGCGTCGGCATCGGCCTGGGCCTGATCATCCTGGCGCTGCAGCTGATCGTCCACGCTGCCGCGCCGATCACCCACGCCCAAGGGGTGAAGGTGCTGTTCGCCTCGCTCACCGGCGATATCCTCCTCGATGCCCTGATCGGCGCGCTGTTCGCCATGATCTCCTACTCCAGCCTGGCCGCCGTGCTGCTCACCGCCACCCTGGCGGGCGCCGAGGTAATCAGCCTGCCGGTGGCCATCGGCCTGGTGATCGGCGCCAACATCGGCAGCGGCCTGCTCGCCTTCCTTACCACCAGCCTGCAGAACAGCGCCGGGCGCCGGGTGGCGCTGGGCAGCCTGTTGTACAAGGTGATCGGCCTGCTGCTGATCATCCCGGTGCTGCACCCGCTGGTGGCCTGGATGGACAGCCTGAGTTTCAGCCCGCAGGAGCTGGTGATCGGCTTCCACCTGCTCTACAACACCTTGCGCTGCCTGCTGATGCTGCCGACGGTCAAACCCATGGGCCGCCTGTGCGGCTACCTGCTGCCCGAACGCGACAACGGCAATGGCCACCACCAGCCACGCCACCTGGACCCGACCGCGTTGAACACCCCCAGCCTGGCGCTGGTCAACGCCGTGCGCGAGACCCTGCGCCTGGGCGATATCGTCGACAGCCTGCTCGAGGCCATGCTCGGCGCCCTGCGCGGTACCCAGACGGCCTTGCCGCAACAGGTTCGGGCCCTCGGGGAGGATGCCGAGGCACTGTACAACGCCATCAAGCTGTACCTGGCGCAGATGCCCCGTGAAGACCTCGCCGAACAGGAAAACCGGCGCTGGGCAGAGATCATCGAGGTGGCGATCAACCTCAAGCTGGCCAGCGACCTGATCGAGCGCATGCTGCGCAAGGTGCAGCAGCAGAAGACCTCGCAGCGCCGGGAGTTTTCCCAGGTCGGCCTGGAGGAGTTGACCGGCCTGCAGGAGCAATTGCTGGCCAACCTGCGCCTGGGCCTGTCGGTGTTCCTCAGCGCCGACCCGCAGAGCGCGCACCAGTTGCTGCGCGAGAAACGTCGCTTCCGCGCCCAGGAGCGGCGCCTGGCCCACGCCCATGTCAGCCGCCTGCAACGTAAAGTGGTGCAGAGTATCGAGACCAGTTCGCTACACTTGGAGCTCATTGCCGACATGAAGCGTTTGAACTCTTTGTTCTGCAGCAGTGCCTATGTGGTACTGGGCGGCACCGATACCGGCGGGCTGATGCTCGACAGCGTGCCGGACGAAGCCCGCCAGCCTTGAGCCACGACACCCCGGAGACCGAAGCTCGCCTATGCGTTGCCTGTTGTTCGTTTGCCTGCTGATCTGCAGCCTGCCCACGCTCGCCCTCGACCGCTCGCGGGTCGAGGGCTACCTGCTGCCCAACGGCCTGCAGGTGATCCTCAAGTCCGGCTACGAGCGCGATCATGTGTCGATCCGCCTGGTAGTGGGCGTGGGCCTGGACGACTTCGACTGTGACCAGCGCGAGCTGCCACACCTGCTCGAGCACCTGCTGTTCAGCGGTATCGACGAGACGGGCGAGGGCGGCCTGGAGGAGCGTATCCAGGCCCTGGGCGGGGAGTGGAACGCCTTTACCAGCAGCGCCGACACCACCTTCGTCATCGAAGCCCCGGCGCGCAACCAGCGCAAGGTGCTCGACCTGCTGCTGGCGGTGGTCCGCGATACCCACATCGACGCCAAGGCGCTGGCCACCGCGAAAAAGATCATCGAGCGCGAGGACGGTGGCCATTATGGCCGCCTGCAACGCTGGCTCGATCGCCAGGACATCGGCCATCCGGCCAGTGACCAGCTGGCTACCGAGCTGGGCCTGAAATGCCCGGAACGCTCCAACCTCGACGACATGACACTGGAGCAGGTCCAGCAGTTGCGCGAGCACTGGTATGTGGCCAACAACATGTCGCTGATCGTCGTCGGCGGCCTCGACCGCCTGCTGCCGGCCTATCTGGAACGCACCTTCGGCGAGCTGCCGGCGACCGAGCCCGAAGAACGCCGCAACCTCGAAAGTATCAGCCAGCAGGCCGAGCCGCGTCGCGACCTGACCCGCGGCTGGCTGGGCGACAACGTCAAGCTGCACTGGCTGTTCATCGAGCCGACCCTGGAGGAGGGGCACGACCAGACCCTCGAGCTGCTGTCGCGCTACCTGGACTGGGCGCTGTACGACCAGTTGCGCCTGCGCCACGGGCTGTCATACGGGCCATCGGCGCAACGCGAGAGCTTTGGCGACAGCGGGCTGCTCAGCCTGAATGCCGACCTCGAGCGCCAGGACCTCGACAAGGCACTCAAGGTACTCGAGCAGTTGTTCGACCACCTGCGCAAGCATGGCCTGGACCCGGACACCTTCGCCCGCATCAAGGAGGCAGCGATTGCCCGGGAGAGCTGGACCACCCAGGGCAACGTGGCGCTCGCCGACTACTACTGGGGGGCGCTCAACGCCTACGAGGACGGGCGCTTCACCGACCCGGTGCGAGAACTTCGCCAGGTCAGCCTGAAACAGGCCGATGCAGCGCTGCGCGAGCTGCTCAAGGAGCCTGGTTACCTGCGTATCGAGAAGCCGTTGCTGGGCTATGACGAGTTGTATGGGCTGGTGGCGTTGTTGTTGGGGCTGATACTGGCGGTCGGGTTGATCCGTCGCCGTCGGCCACACACCAAGCCCAGCGGTGCTACACGGGCGCCTTGATTCGGCGGTATCCTGTAAGCCGTTCGCTAGCGCTCATCGCGGGGCAAACCCGCTCCCACGCCGACTCATGCGTGGGAGCGGGCTTGCCCCGGGATGAAGCTGGCACAGCCATCCACCGCTCCCTGTTGCTTGCCCCATGCCCCCAATCCCCAGCTTCATCCTGCGCATCATCGAGCTGCTCAAGCGCTACCCCGGCATCATTGCGCTCTACGGCTTCGTCTCGGGGATCGGCAGCTTCATCCTGGTCGACCGCCAGGCCGGCCTGGCCAGATGGATCGCCATTGCGATGCTGGTCAGCTGGGTCTGGCTGATGCTGGAGAACACCCTCACCGAACTGTTCGCCCGCACCTTCAAGCGCGAGATCCCACAACCGCTGCTGCGCTTCGCGACGCAGATGATTCACCAGGAAAGCCTGTTCTTCGTCCTGCCGTTCTTCTTCATCACCACCACCTGGAACAGCGGCCAGCTGGTGTTCACCGGCCTGCTCGGTGCCGCGGGGCTGATCTCGATCATCGACCCGCTGTATCACAAGTGGCTGGTGCCGCGGCGCTGGCTGTTCCTGGCGCTGCATACCCTGACGCTGTTCGCGGCCATGCTCACGGCGCTGCCGATCATCCTGCATCTGACTACCGCGCAAAGTTTCAAGCTGGCACTGATCGCCGCCATGGCGCTGTCGTTCCCGAGCCTGGCCAGCAGCTTCCCGATCAACAACTGGCGCCGTGGCGTAGCGCTGGTGCTGGTGACCCTGGCGGTGGGCGGCGGCGGCTGGCTGCTGCGCTCCTGGGTGCCGCCGGCCACGCTGTGGATGACCGACGTGGCGATCAGCACCGAGGTGCTCAACCGCCAGCCAGGCGCGTCGCTGGAGGAAGTAGCAGCCAGCCGCATCCGCAGTGGCGGGCTGTATGCCTACACCGCCATCAACGCGCCGCGCGGCCTGAACGAGCGCATCTACCATGTGTGGCAGCTCGACGGCAAAGAGGTCGACCGCATCGCCCTGGACATCCACGGCGGGCGCAAGGAGGGCTACCGCGCCTGGACCCACAAGCAGAACTTCCCACCGAATCCCGTGGGCAAGTGGCAGGTGAGGGTGCTGACCGAGGACGGGCAGGTGATCGGGGTGTTGCGGTTCAGGGTGGTCGACTCCTGACAAGATCGCCGGGCAAGTCGCATCGGCGCACCGCCGCTCCCACGCCATGATTCTGGTGGGAGCGGGCTTGCCCCGTGATGGGCTATGATCTGAGTCGCCGATTCACCCGTCAGATGCATGGAGCCTATGACCGCCCCGAGCGCTATCCTGGACACCCAGCAGCAGCCCACCCGCCTGCGCATCGTCGGCGACTGGACCCTGGCCCACTACGCCGAGCTCAAGCGCGAATGCGAGCGCCTGGGCAGCCAGTACGGCGATGACACCCAGGTCGACCTCAGCCAGCTGGGCCGCCTGGACACCGCCGGAGCCTCGCTGCTGGCCGAACTGCTGGGCTCCGAACGCCTGTCGCGCTGCAGCGACGAACTCCCCGACGCCAGCCGGGCCTTGCTGAAGAACGTCTATTGCTCGGTGCAGGACTACTGCATCCCGGTCAAGGAACCGGAGCAGCCAGTGCTGCTGCTCCTGCTGGCGCGCATCGGCCGCGCCGTCGACCAGCTGTGGCAGGACACCACCCAGGTGCTGGGTTTCATCGGCCTGATCCTGCAGACCTTGTTCCTGCGCCTGTTCCAGCCGCATCGCTGGCGGGTCACCCCGGTGGTCGCGCACCTCGAGCAGACCGGCCTGGACGCCGCGCCTATCGTCGCCTTGCTGACCTTTCTGGTTGGCGCCGTTGTGGCCTTCCTTGGCGCCACGGTGCTGGCCGACTTCGGCGCAACGATCTTCACCGTCGACCTGGTGGCATTCTCCTTCCTGCGCGAGTTCGCCGTGCTACTGACCGCCATCCTCATGGCCGGGCGCACCGCCAGCGCGTTCACCGCGCAGATCGGCTCGATGAAGGCCAACGAAGAGATCGACGCCATCCGCACCCTGGGCCTGAACCCCATCGAGCTGCTGGTTGTGCCCCGGGTGCTTGCACTGTTGATCGCATTGCCATTGCTCACCTTCGTCGCGATGCTCTGCGGCATGATCGGTGGCGCGGTGGTCTGCGCCCTGACCCTGGACATCTCGCCTGCCATGTTCCTCTCGCTGCTGCAGAGCGACATCGGCGTGCAGCATTTCCTCGTGGGCATGGCAAAGGCGCCGTTCTTTGCCTTCCTGATCGCCGCCATCGGCTGCCTGGAGGGCTTCAAGGTCAGCGGCAGCGCCGAGTCGGTGGGCGCCCACACCACCTCCGCCGTGGTGCAATCGATCTTCGTGGTCATCGTGCTGGACGCGGTGGCCGCGCTGTTCTTCATGGAGATGGGCTGGTGACTGAAGCGGTGATCGAAGCCCGGGGCCTGTGCAACCGCTTCGGCAGCCAGAGCGTGCACGAGAACCTCGACCTGGACCTGTACCGCGGTGAGATCCTCGCCGTGGTCGGCGGTTCGGGCAGCGGCAAGTCGGTGCTGCTGCGCAGCATCGTCGGCCTGCGCCGGCCCAATGAAGGCACGGTCAAGGTGTTCGGCCAGGACCTGGCCACGCTCGACGAAAACCAGCGCTCGCTGGTCGAACGCCGCTTCGGCGTACTGTTCCAGAAGGGCGCGCTGTTTTCATCGCTGACCGTTACCGAGAACGTCGCCCTGCCGCTGATCGAGCATGCCGGGCTGTCGCGGGCCGACGCAGAGCACCTGGCCGGGGTCAAGCTGGCGTTGGCCGGGCTACCGATCAGCGCCGCCGACAAGTACCCGGCCTCGCTGTCCGGCGGCATGATCAAGCGCGCCGCCCTGGCCCGCGCCCTGGCCCTGGACCCGGACATCCTGTTCCTCGACGAGCCCACCGCCGGCCTCGACCCGATCGGCGCCGCCGCTTTCGACCAGTTGATCCTCACCCTGCGCGACGCCCTGGGCTTGTCGGTGTTCCTCATCACCCACGACCTGGACACGCTCTACACCATTACCGACCGGGTGGCGGTGCTGTCGCAGAAGAAGGTGCTGGTAGCCGGGCCCCTGGCCGAGGTCGAGCAGACCGTTGATCCCTGGATTCACGAATACTTTCACGGCCCGCGTGGCCGGGCGGCCGAAGACGCCGCCCTGCGCGCCCGCCAGGAGCGCTGAACGATGGAAACCCGAGCTCATCATGTCCTGATCGGCCTGGTCACCGTGCTGGTGGTGGCGGGCGCCATGCTGTTCGGCCTGTGGCTGACCAAGTCCAGTGTCGACGACGCATTCAAGGACTACGAAGTGGTGTTCAACGAGGCGGTCTCGGGCCTGTCCCGCGGCAGCCCGGTGCAGTACAACGGCATCAAGGTCGGTGATGTCAGCAGCCTGCGCCTGGACCCAAAGGACCCGCGCCGGGTCCTGGCTCGCGTGCGCCTCAGCGGCGACACGCCAGTCAAGGAAGACACCCAGGCCAAGTTGACCCTGGCGGGGGTGACCGGCAACTCGTTCATCCAGCTCAGCGGCGGCACGCCGCAAAGCCCGGAACTCAAGGGCAAGGACGGCAAGCTGCCGGTGATCGTCGCCTCGCCATCGCCAATCTCGCGCCTGCTCAACGACAGCAGCGACCTGGTGACCAACATCAACCTGCTGCTGCACAACGCCAACCAGATGTTCTCCTCGAGCAACATCGAGCGCCTCAGCAATACCTTGGCCAACCTCGAGCAGACCACCGGCGCCTTCGCCAACCAGAAGGGCGGGATTTCCGAGGCCATCGAACAGCTGGCTCAGGTCGGCAAGCAGGCCAATGCCACCCTGGCCGAGACCCAGGCCCTGATGCGCAACGCCAATGGCCTGCTCGGCACCCAGGGCAAGCAGGCCATCGGCAGCGCCGAGCAGGCCATGCAGTCGCTGGCCGAAAGCACGGCGACCATCAACAGCCTGCTGCAGGACAACCGCCAGTCCCTGGACGACGGCGCCCAGGGCCTGAACCAGATCGCCCCGGCAATCCGCGAACTGCGCGAGACCCTCAACTCGCTCAAGGGCATCTCCCGGCGCCTGGAAGCCGACCCCAGCGGCTACCTGCTGGGCCGCGACAACAACAAGGAGTTCCAGCCATGAAGCTGTCGCTGCGCCTGGCCGCACTCGTTTCCACCCTGAGCCTGGCTACGGCCTGCTCGATCCTGCCGCAGTCCGAGCCTGTGGATATCTATCGCCTGCCGGTGAGCCAGACCGCCCGCAGTGCCGCGCCGCTGGACTGGTCGCTGCGCCTGAACAAGCCACTGGCCAGCGAAGCCCTGGCCGGGCCGCGTATCGCGGTCATTCCCCAAGGGGATGTGATCAGCAGCTACAAGGGCGCCCGCTGGAGCGATCCGACGCCGATGCTGGTGCGCAATCGCCTGCTCGACGGCTTCCAGCGCGATGGCCGAGTGCAGCGCCTGAGTGCCGACGACAGCAACCTGCAGGCGGACTACGAGCTGGGTGGCGAACTGCAAGCGTTCCAGAGCGAGTACCGCCCAGGCGGGGCGGTGGAGGTGGTGATTCGCTACGATGCACGGCTGGTGCAGGGCCGCAGCCAGCGCATCCTCGCGAGTAAACGCTTCGAGGTACGCCAGCCGCTAGGCAGCCAGCAAGTGCCGGCAGTGGTCGCAGGCTTCGGTACGGCCAGCGACCAGCTGGCGCGCCAGGTGATCGACTGGACCGTCAGCCAGGCTCAGGCAAAGAACCAGTAGCAGACGAAGATCGCCGCGATCACCCCGGACAGCTCGGCCAGCAGCGCGCAGCCCACCGCATGGCGCACGCGCTGGATACCCACCGCGCCAAAGTACACCGCCAGCACGTAGAAGGTGGTTTCGGTGCTGCCCTGGATGGTCGCCGCCACCAGCGCCGGGAAGCTGTCCACGCCCTGGGTCTGCATGGTCTCGATCAGCATCGCCCGCGCCGCGCTGCCGGAGAACGGCTTGACCAGCGCCGTGGGCAGGCCCTCGACGAAGCGCGTATCCAGGCCCATCCAAGTCACCGCGTGGCGGATGCCGTCCAGGGCCAGCTCCAGGGCGCCGGAGGCACGCAACACGCCCACGGCTACCAGCATCGCCACCAGGTAGGGCAGCAGCCCCTTGGCCACGTCGAAACCCTCCTTGGCGCCCTCGACGAAGGCCTCGTACACCTGCACCCGGCGCAACGCGCCGATCACCAGGAACAGGATGATCACGCCGAACAGCGTCAGGTTACCCAGGATCGAGGACAGGCTGGCCAGCGCGGCCGCCGACAGCGTGCCGAGAAAAGCCATGAAGCCACCCAGCAACAGCGCGCCGGGGATCAGGTAGGCAAGCACCACCGGGTCCCACAGGCGCAGGCGCTGCATCACCGCCACCGACAGCAGGCCGACCAGGGTCGAGCAACTGGTGGCCAACAGGATCGGCAGGAACACCATGGTTGGGTCAGGCGCGCCTTGCTGGGCGCGGTACATGAAGATGGTCACCGGCAGCAGGGTCAGCGACGAGGCATTGAGCACCAGGAACAGGATCTGCGCGTTGCTCGCCGTGGTGCTGCTGGGGTTGAGCTCCTGCAGCGAACGCATGGCCTTCAGGCCGATGGGCGTGGCGGCGTTGTCCAGGCCCAGGCCGTTGGCGGCGAAGTTCATGGTGATCAGGCCCAAGGCAGGGTGACCCGGCGGCACCTCCGGCATCAGCCGGGCGAACAGCGGCCCGAGGACCTTGGCCAGCCATTCGACGATACCGGCCTTCTCGGCAATCTTGAGAAAACCCAGCCACAAGGTCAGGGTGCCGAACAGCAGGACCATCACCTCTACCGAGAGCTTGGCCATGGCGAAGATGCTCTCGACCATCGCGGCGAAGATGCCGGCATTGCCGCCCACCAGCCATTGGCCCAGGGCGCTGATGGCCGCAATCAGGAAAAAGCCGAGCCAGAGGCCGTTGAGCATCCGTGTGTTCCCCCGTGAAAAATGCCCGAATGATAGCGCAATCAACGTGCGCGCTGTTGGGGGCGCTTTGCACCCCATCGCCGGCGAGCCGGCTCCCACAGGGATTTGCGATACCCGTGTGGGAGCCGGCTTGCCGGCGATGGGGCCAGTGTGGGTAACACGGCCGCGGTCAACTTTCAGACAGCAAAAAGCCCCGACAAGTCGGGGCTCTTCGTTCAGCTCAGCGGCTTACTGGTTGACGGTCTTGCCCGCCACCACGGCCTCTTTCTTGCCTTTTTCCAGCACCAGCGACTTGTAGTACGCCTCGCCTTTCTCGGCGTCGTACATGCCCTGCCACTTGGCGATGACCACTGCGGCCAGGGCGTTGCCGACCACGTTCAGCGCGGTACGGGCCATGTCCATGATGCGGTCGACACCGGCGATGAAGGCCAGGCCTTCCAGCGGGATGCCCACGCTGCCCAGGGTGGCCAGCAGTACCACGAACGATACGCCCGGCACGCCGGCGATACCCTTGGAGGTGACCATCAGGGTCAGCACCAGCAGCAGCTGCTGGCTCCAGGACAGGTCGATGCCGTACAGCTGGGCGATGAAGATCGCCGCGATGCTCTGGTACAGGGTCGAACCGTCGAGGTTGAACGAGTAGCCGGTCGGAACCACGAACGAGCAGATCGACTTCGGCGCACCGTACTTCTCCATCTTCTCGATCACGCGCGGCAGCACGGTCTCGGAGCTGGAGGTGGAGTAGGCGAGGATCAGCTCATCTTTCATGATGCGCATGATCTTGATCACCGAGAAGCCGAACAGGCGAGCTACCAGGCCCAGCACCATGAAGGCGAAGAAGGCGATGGCGAAGTACACCAGCAGCACCAGCTTGGCCAGCGGCAGCAGCGAGCTGAAGCCGAAGTTGGCGACAGTCACGGCGATCAGGGCGAACACACCGATCGGCGCGTAGTTCATGATCATGTGGGTGACCTTGAACATGGTCTCCGACACGCCCTGGAAGGTACGCACCAGCGGCTCGCGCAGGTCGGCGTTGAGGCTCGACAAGCCCATGCCGAACATCACCGAGAAGAAGATGATCGGCAGCATCTCGCCACGCATCAACGCCGCGAAGATATTCGACGGGATCAGGTTGAGCAGGGTCTCGATGAACGCGTGCTCATGCTGCACCTCGGCCGCGGTGGCCTGGTACTTGGAGATGTCGACGGTGCCCAGGGTGCTCATGTCGATGCCGGCGCCTGGGTGGAACACGTTGGCCAGGACCAGGCCGACGACGATGGCGATGGTGGTCACCACCTCGAAGTAGATGATGGTCTTCAGGCCGATACTGCCCAGTTTCTTCGCGTCGCCTACCCCGGCGATGCCCACGATCAGCGACGAAATCACGATCGGGACGACGATCATCTTGATCAGGCGAATGAAGATATCGCCGGCCGGCTGGAGGACGTTGCTGATCCACCATGCCTTTTCTGCACTGAAATGATTCAGTAGCGCGCCGACTGCAACGCCCAGCAACAGACCGATGACGATCTGCCAGGCGAGGCTCAGTTTTGCCTTCTTCATGTCATTACCCTTTGTTGTAGTGGTCACGGGCACCTGACGGAAAGTCGCGTTCCAGAGCGCTTGAAAGCTTCTGGGCGGCTGCATGTTCCGTTCCGGGCCCCTCTGTAAGGACACCGCGAGCGAGTATTTCTGGCGCTCGGGCCAAGGAAAAAGGCGGCAACTATTGCGACGTGGGCAGGGGCAGTCTAATGCCGGAAACGACTACCCCATACCGAATCGGCATGAGACCAGAAGCCGAAATCGAGCATCGCCAAAGCCTTGATTTTCAACGTTCGGATTTCCGAACAAGGCCAATGCGCCATTTTTCGGCAGATTTGCAGGTATGGAAGAAGGGGGTTTGATGGCGTGTTCGACAATCCGAATGGCTGAAATGCCACACAGGCTGACCTGTCGGACAACTAAAAAAATTTCGATATACGGTAGCGACAAAATGTGTCTGAAGTAAAAAGTCGCTCGTATGGATAGATAAATTCCTACAGGCGCTTCGGAAGCCAGATCGATCACGTCCTCAACTCGACCCGATCGACCTGCAACTTCCGATGCCACCCTCTCCTGACCCGGCCCATGATGGAGGCACTCCCTGTACCCCTAGGCCACTCCGACCCTGCAACAGTCAGAACGGCCCGGCCCCCTGGTCATGCGCCGTCCCTCCTCGGGGCGGCGCATCATAGAAGCCTGAAAGATAAAAAGGTTCAGCTTCTATAGCGTTACAGTGCGCGACCGCTGGTCAGTACCAGTTCGGGTCACGCTTGAGCTGCTCCTGCAGCAAAGCTTTCATGCCTTCGTCCGGCTTGCCCAACCAGCGGTAGTCCGCATGGCGGGTCGGCGACTTGTCCGCAGGCAGGCCCTCTGGCACTTCCACAAGCATGCCGTAGGCTTCGTCCTTGTCCCAGCTGAAGGCCACGACCAGGCGCTTGTAGGTGCAATTGCCCTCGGATTCGCAGAGCGGACCAACCAGATACTGGTCGCCGTCCTCGGTCACCGCCGACATCTGCTGCGCCGAGCTGCCGCTGAGGTTGATCACCCATTCGGGCAAGCGCTCTTCTTTCTTTATCGTGTTCTGCCAGGTCTTCTGGTATTCAGGGTCCGAGCCAAGCAACTGGTTGACCCGGACCTGGCCGTCATTAGCGGCCAGCGCCGACGCACCACTGCCTAGCAGCAGTGCGACGGCCAAGGCTTTCGGGAGCATCCTGCTCATGGTCGTCAACCTCTACCACGGCCGAAGAAGAAGGAGGCAACGAACAGCACCAGGAAGACAATGAACAGGATCTTCGCGATACCGGTCGCAGCACCGGCGATACCACCAAAGCCCAGGACTGCGGCAATAATGGCGATGATCAGGAAGGTGATAGCCCAACTCAGCATGATGTTTCTCCTTTTCTTGTACGAAATCGGTCAGAAGTATCAGAACACCCAACGTTCCTGAGGCTCGACGCGGTCGAGAACGGCAGGGGCAGTATCGGCGCTGGGCAGTGGCTGGGTGGCCTTGACCAAGGTGCTGGCGTGGGGCGTTGCCCGCAGCTGCGTCAACAGCGCAGTCTGCGCCGCCACTTGCTCGGCCAGCCGGGCGGTCTGCCAGCTGTGATGGAACAGGCCGACCGCCAAGGTCAGCAGCAGGGCCATGCCGAGGAACAGCAGCTGCTGCAGGGGTACTACAGCGCTCTGCGTGCGGTTGACGTTGGGGCGATTCATGCCGGCTCCTCCTGCAGTACTTGTTATCCGTTCTTGGGAAGATCAGTGCAGCCTGCATGCCAGCCGTAAAACTCTAAAAAAACCCTTTTAAATCAAATAGTTATTGAATACTCACATAACCGGGAAGGACGTATCCTGCACGATGCCCCTGCAAGGGCTCGTGCGATTTGCACGATCAGCCCTCTACCTTGGTGGCGATCTTCAACAGATCGGCGTCTACCCCACGCACCCCGACGATCTGCCTCGCGACGTCCACGGCAATGGCCTTCTGCTCGCTGCTGACCACCTCACCCGATAACCTGACCAACCCCTCTTCACTGGCTACCTTGATGTTCAGCCCGTCCAGGTTACGGCTGAAGCGGTAGCTGGCCTGGATCTTGTCGACGATCCAGCTGTCGCTGGGCTGCGGACCGGTTGGGGCATCGACAGGTTTTTCCCTGGCCTTGGCCAGGGCCGTGCTGTCCAGGCTGACCAGATTGTTGACCAGGTGCACCCCATCGGTGGTACGCGCCAGAACCCCGGCAAGGTCCTTGGCCTCGGGGCTGTCCACCTTGCCGCGCAGGGTCACCACGCCTTCACGGCTTTCCACCTCGATAGGGGCCTTTTCGGTAATCCGGCTCCACAGCAGCCGTGCGCGCACCACCGCACCGAGGGTGGCGTCCTCCAGGCGCTGGGCGTAGGCACGCAGTTCCAAGGGCTTGTCCACCAGCCCCGGGTCGATCCGCAACTGGTTGTCCACCTGCTCGATCCCGCGCGTGGCCAGGGCCACCTGTTCGGCCAGCATGCGTTCCACCGGGTTTTCCACTTCGCCCGAAAGCCGAGCCCGCCGGCCATCGACTTCTACCTTTATAGGGAAGGCATTGAGCATGGTGTTAAGGGACAGGGCCGTCTGCAGGGCACCTTCAAGTCGCGCGTCCTGCACCGGGTCGGCCTGGGCCTGGCCGACGATCGACAACACACAAGCCGCCAGAACGGCCATTCGAGGGTAAACGGACATCACAGAACCTCCTTTCGCATCACTCAACCCAGGACTCTCGCAACCCACATGCCAACTATTTACCCACAATCAACTTCAGATTTATCAGCTACTTAGCCATCATGAAGGCATGCGGCTAGCATGCATGGAACAGAATCAATCAGAATCGACCATGCAACTTGCCCGATTTTTCCGACACTAATTGAGATCAATCCCAAAGGAGCGCAGGAAATGGAATCAGCCCAGGACAACCAAGGCCGCATTCTGCTGGTGGACGACGAGTCCGCCATCCTGCGTACCTTCCGTTATTGCCTCGAGGACGAGGGCTATAGCGTGGCGACCGCCAACAGCGCCGCCCAGGCTGAGACCCTGCTGCAGCGCCAGGTGTTCGACCTGTGTTTCCTCGACCTGCGCCTGGGCGAGGACAACGGCCTGGACGTATTGGCGCAAATGCGCATCCAGGCGCCATGGATGCGGGTGGTCATCGTCACCGCCCACTCGGCCATCGATACCGCGGTGGACGCGATCCAGGCCGGGGCCGCCGATTACCTGGTCAAGCCTTGCAGCCCCGACCAATTGCGCCTGGCCACGGCCAAGCAGCTGGAAGTGCGCCAACTGTCAGCGCGCCTGGAGGCCCTCGAGGGTGAAGTACGCAAGCCCAAGGACGGCCTGGACTCCCACAGCCCCGCGATGATGGCGGTGCTGGAAACCGCCCGCCAGGTGGCGACCACCGATGCCAACATTCTCATCCTCGGTGAGTCCGGTACCGGCAAGGGCGAGCTGGCCCGTGCCATCCATGGCTGGAGCAAGCGCGCACGCAAGGCCTGCGTGACCATCAACTGCCCGTCGTTGAATGCCGAGCTCATGGAAAGCGAGTTGTTCGGCCATACCCGTGGCGCCTTCACCGGTGCCAGCGAAAGCACCCTGGGGCGGGTCAGCCAGGCCGATGGCGGCACCCTGTTCCTTGACGAGATCGGTGATTTTCCCCTCACCTTGCAACCAAAGTTGCTGCGCTTCATCCAGGACAAGGAATACGAGCGGGTCGGTGACCCGGTCACGCGACGGGCAGATGTTCGGATCCTCGCGGCCACCAACCTCAACCTCGACGAGATGGTGCGCGAGAACCGTTTCCGCGAAGACTTGTTGTACCGGTTGAACGTGATCACCTTGCACCTGCCACCCCTGCGCGAGCGCAGTGAAGACATCCTGACCCTGGCCGACCGCTTCCTGGCGCGCTTCGTCAAGGAGTACTCGCGCCCGGCCCGTGGCTTCAGCGACGAAGCGCGCGCGGCGCTGCTGAACTACCGCTGGCCGGGCAACATCCGCGAACTGCGCAACGTGATCGAGCGCGCCAGCATCATCTGCCCTCAGGAACGTGTGGAGATCAGCCACCTGGGCATGGCTGAGCAACCCGCCGGCAACGCGCCGCGGGTCGGTGCGGCGCTGAGCCTGGACGAGCTGGAACGCGCCCATATCGGCGCGGTACTGGCCACCAGCGACACCCTCGACCAGGCCGCCAAGACCCTAGGCATCGACGCCTCCACCCTGTACCGCAAGCGCAAGCAGTACAACTTATGAAATGGCCGATGAAGCTGCGCACGCGGCTGTTCCTGAGCATCTCGGCGCTGGTCACCGTGGCCCTGCTGGGCTTGCTGCTGGGGTTGTTCAGTGTGCTGCAGATGGCAGCGCTGCAGCAGCGCGTGGTGCAGGACACCACCGAGACCCTCGAGCTGGGCCTGAAGCTGCGGCAGAACCTTGGCGAACAACTGAATCTCATCCTCGACGAGGACACCGCCCCTAGCACCCTCGTCACCTTGCAGGAGCAGTTCCAGGCCCTGCTCAAGCAGGGGCTGGAGCAGGGCGGCGAACGCACCGGCTTCAGCAAGGCCGCCAGCAACTACCAGGCGTTCGTCCAGGCCTATCGACAGAGCCCCGCGCCCGCCCGCAGCATGGGGGTGGACCAGCCCCTTGGCGCCACCTTCAACCAGGTGCGCGCCGATCTGCTGGACTCACATCGCCAAGCCCTTGAACACATCACCCGAACCGAGAAGTCATCGCGCGATCACGCCTTGCTCATCAGTGGCCTGCTCGGGTTGATGGGCCTCACCGTGCTGGTGCTCGGCTTCATCACCGCGCACAACATCGCCCGCCGCTTCGGCCAACCGATCGAGGCGCTGGCCAAGGCCGCCGACCAGGTCGGCCAGGGCAACTTCGACGTCACCCTGCCCGTGACGCAGGCCACCGAGCTCAACCTGCTGACCCGCCGCTTCGGCCTGATGGCCGACGCCCTGCGCAAGCACCAGGCCACCAATGTCGATGAGCTGCAGGCTGGCCAGCAGCGCCTGCAAGCGGTACTGGACAGCATCGACGACGGCCTGCTGATCATCGATCGCCAAGGGCGCCTGGAGCACCTCAACCCGGTGGCCCAGCGCCAGCTGGGCTGGGACCCGAGCCGCCTGGGCGTAAGCCTGGCCGAAGCCCTGCAACGCCCCGAGCTGGAACAACAGCTGCGCCAGGTGCTGCGAGGTGGCAGCCTGGACCGACTGCCGGAAGACCTGAGCCTTGAGGTGGATGAAGAGACCAGGCTGCTGACCTATAGCCTGACGCCGGTCAGCCACCCCGAAGGACCTATTCTCGGCGCGGTGATGGTGTTGCACGATGTCACCGAACAACGCGCCTTCGAACGGGTACGCAGCGAGTTCGTACTGCGTGCTTCCCACGAGCTGCGCACTCCCGTCACGGGCATGCACATGGCGTTCGGGCTGTTGCGCGAACGTGTCAGCTTCCCGCCCGACGCGCGGGAGAACGACCTCCTCGAAACCATTGCCGAGGAAATGCAGCGCCTCACCCAATTGATCAACGACCTGCTCAACTTTTCCCGCTATCAGAGCGGCTTGCAAAAGCTCGAACTGGCCCCCTGCTCATTGGAGGAACTGTTCGAGCGCGCCCAGGCGCGTTTCGTCGAACAAGCCTCGGGCAAGCAGATCGAGATTATCCGCGAGCTGGAGCCACCGCTGCCACGCATTCAGGCCGATGTCGCGCAGCTCGACCGGGTGCTCGACAACCTGCTGCACAACGCCATTCGCCACACCGGCAGCGGCGGGCGTATCCGCCTGCATGCACGGCGGCATGCCGAGCGGGTGATCATCAGCGTCGAGGATAACGGCGAGGGTATCGCCTATGGTCAGCAGGGGCGGATCTTCGAGCCGTTCGTGCAGGTCGGGCGCAAGAAGGGCGGGGCAGGATTGGGCCTGGCGCTGTGCAAGGAGATCGTCCAGCTGCATGGCGGGCGGATGGGCGTGTTCTCACGGCCGGGGCAGGGAACGCAGTTCTATATGGCACTACCGGTTTGACGGGTCCCTCCAGGGCGCCCAGTCTCAAGGTTCATCATCGATCCGCCGCCCAGCCACACGCCGCCCGCGAGTAATCAGTTCGGCAAACTGACGGGCATTCAGCGGATGGGCGAACAGCCACCCTTGCCCGTAGTTGACCCCCTCGCTGTTGAGCAGCACCGCCTGGTCCTCGCACTCGATGCCTTCGGCGATCACCCGCAGGTGCAGGTCGTGGGCCATGCGGATGATGTGCGGCGCCACGCCGCTGCTGGCGGCGTCATGGCCCAGGGCATCGATGAACGACTTGTCGATCTTCAGGCAGTCCACCGGCAGAGTCTGCAGGTAGGCGAGGCTGCAATAGCCAGTACCGAAGTCATCGATCAGCACCTGGTGCCCGACAGCGCGCAGGGCCTGCAGGTTGTCCCGCGCAACCACCACATCGATCAGCCCCCGCTCGGTCACCTCGAAGGCGATCTGGCTGGGGGCGACACGATGGTGCGCCAGCAACCGCGCCGCCACCCGGCCTATACGCGGCGCCATGACGTCGCAGGCCGCCAGGTTGACCGAGATATAGAGCTGGCGGTTGGCCCGCAGCAACTGCCCCAGCTGTTCGAGCACCCGTTGCAGGACGAAGTCGGTGATCTGTCGAATCTGGCCGGTGTTCTCTGCCAGGGGGATGAACAGCTCGGGGCTGGTCAGGCTGCCGTCCGGGCGGCGCCAGCGCACCAGGGCCTCGGCACCGACACAGCGGCGGCTGTCCAGTTCGAAGATCGGCTGGTACAGCACCTGCAGCTCGCCGCGGCGCAGCGCATGCTGCAGCTCCGAGCTCATCGAGCGGCGTTGCAGGATCAGTTGCAGCACCAGCCAGCCGATACAGCCGGCCAACACCAGGCTGCCGGGGAACAGCAACCAGAGCAGGCCATTGAGCTTCAGTGGCAGGCTCGCCCGCGGTGCGATCAGCACCAACTGGTAGTCCGGTGATTTGGTGGACATGCGATAGACCAGGCGGTCGGGCAGCTCGATCAAGGATTTGCCCTGCGCAGGTGGCCATTCGGTGGTCGGCGGCCAGGGTTGCGTCGGGCCCAGCACGGGGATGGCCCGGGTACCCCGATCCAGCACTACCAGCAGGCTGCCACCGGGCGGCAGGTCGACGACGTCGGTGAGGTGGCCACGGGAGGTGGAGACGACGAAGCGGCCACGGCCCAGCATCAGGGCCGCGAGATTCTCGTTGGGTTCAGTGGTGGTATTGAGCCAGTAGCTGTAGGTCGGCCCTTGGATATCCGGGCTGCGCAAGGGCTCGATGATCCGCTCGTCGCCGCGGTTGGAGCAGGCCCGCGTACCCTCCACATAGGACGCTTCATAGATGAACCGCGACTTCAGCGCCACCTGTTGCAGTTGCGTCAGCATCAGCGCATCACAGCCGCGCAGGGGCTGCGCCTGAAGCTGGTCCACAGCCTCGCGCAATTGGCCGAACACCTGCTCCAGGCGCTCGAGGAAACGCTCGCCCTGGGCATTCATCTGCGCGCTTTCACTTTGTTTCATCTGTTGCAAGGCAACGTTGACGCTGATCGCCAGCAACAGCCCGGCACTGGCCAACGCCGCGAGCGCGGCTAAAAGCCAGGGGCGGTGGAAAAATTGACGCACCGTAGCGAAGAGGGCAAGCATGCGTGGCATCCAGTTGAATACCAAAGGTATAGCAACGGAATCAAAGCTTGGCGCAGCCGCTGGGCATGTGAATTGGCCCGCTTGCGCGCCAAGCGTCCGAAAAGTTCGGGTCAGCGCTTGCGGTTAAGCACCTGCAACATCGCGGCGGTCTGTGCATCCGGCGTGCCATCGAACAGCCGCGGGCGGAAACGCATCTGGAAGGCCGCGATCACATGCCGGGTGGCCACGTCCAGTTCACCGGTCTGGTCGATGGCATAGCCAAAGCGCGACAGTTGCTGCTGGTACCAGCTGATGCTTGGCGGGTTGACCTCGAAAAAGGCCTGTTGCCGCGCCACCGCAGCGCTATCCGGCCAGACACCCAGGCCGGCCTCGGCCAGACGCTTCCAGGGGAACAGCGGGCCCGGATCGAGCTTGCGCAGCGGGGCGATGTCGCTATGGCCGATGATGTGGCGCGGGTCGATATTGTTGCGCTTGACGATATCCTTGAGCAGGGCGATCAGCGATTGCACCTGGGCTTCGCTGTAAGGGTGCCAGACACGCCCGGTCGGCGTGTCCGTGTAGCCCTCGTTGACGATCTCGATGCCGATGGAGCTGGAATTGAGCCAGGTGCGCCCCTGCCACTGGCTATCCCCTGCGTGCCAGGCACGGCGGTTCTCGTCTACCAGTTGGTAGACAGTGGCCGGGCCGTCGCCGATAAGGTAATGGCTGCTGACCTCGCCATGGGTCAGCAGGGCGAGGGAGCGCTCCAGCGACGCGTTGGTGTAGTGCACGACGACGAACTGGATGCGGCTGTCCTGATTGGCCGAGGGGTGGCTGCGGTCGATACGCAGGCCACTGGAACAGCCTGCCAGGACCAGCAGGAGCAAGGCAGTGATGAGTGTTTTCATTGCAGGGAGCACGCCATGATGAGCCGACAACAGCGCTACAGTATAACGTGCTCCAGGCCTTGCGCCTCAGCGAACGCACATCAACTGAAACGCCATCGAGTTATCGCCGGAAGGTCCCTTGAGGTCCACCAACTGCGTAGCGACCCTCACCATCTCCACTGAAGGCTTGCCGATCACTTTGCCCTGCCCGTGTAAAAGCCGCTCATAAGTCCCGACATCTATGGGCGACATGCTGCAGAACGCCGGATCGCTTTGGGTGATTTTTGAGTCAAGAAGCAGGGTGTATTCAGTCATGTAGTCCTTCTGCACGACCCGTTTGACCTCAGTGATCCATGTGGGCGACTGATTCAAAATCGTGCCTTTGTGACTGATGTGTGCGGTAAACAGTACCTGCTCGGCAAACGCCAGGTTGTGAAACGCCAGCGTCATCAAGGACGCCATCAACAAACGAGAGATTTTCATGATCAGTACTTCGCAAGACGGAAATGAATAGGAGGTTTCTGGCTGAAGTTCCAGCCTTCCGTCACGCAGTTTCATTCAGGGCAACGCCCCACAAGCGGTAGTTACTTATGCCTGCTCGACGCGATTACGCCCCTTGTCCTTCGCCCGGTACAAGGCTTCGTCCGCGCGCTTGAGCACTTGGTCGCCGCGCTCGCCGGCGCGGAAGGCACTCAGGCCGATGGACGTAGTGATCACCACTCGTTCGCCCTTGAAGTGGAATGGGCAGGCTTCGATCGCCGCACGCAGTGCCTCGACCACCTGCGCTGCGGCGGGCGGCGATGTTTGCGGCAACAGCAGGACGAATTCCTCACCACCGAAGCGGGCGATGAAGTCACCGCCACGCAGGCGTTTGCGCAGCTGGTCGGCGACGATCTTGAGCACTTTGTCGCCCGCCAGGTGGCCGTAGCCGTCGTTGATGCGCTTGAAATGATCGAGGTCAAGGATGGCCATCGCCAGATGGCCGCCGTTTTCTTGCCAGTCGAGTACTTCCTGTTCGACTCGCTCCGACCAGGCCGCACGATTGGGCAGGCCGGTCAGCGGATCGATCATCGCTTTCTGCCGCTGCTCTTCAAGGTGCTCACGGTAACCCAGTGCCTCCTGCTCCATGCTCGCCACACGTTCGGCCAATCCGTGCAGGCGACCAGCCAGCTCATGCTCACGGCGGTCACGCTCGTGCTGGTGAGCATCCATGGTCACCAACAGGCCTTCGAGGCGGTTCTCCAGGATATGCTTGAGGCTGTCGACATCGGCAGCCCCCTGCACACTGCTCTGCAAGCCATCGACCTGCTCGCGCAGCTGGCTGTCGAGCTCCCGGGCGGCGGAGCTGTTGTCGGCATGGCCGGCGCTGGCTTCGTGCAGGTGGCTCTGGAAGGTTTCCAGGCGCTCGTTGAGCTGCTGCAGGTAAGCCTCGAACTCGTGCTGGCCGCTGTCGGTGATCGCCAGCATGAGCACGGCCAGGTCATCCAGTACCGGGATCAGCTCGTACCAGTTCAGCCCCCGCGACACTCGCTCGCGCATTTCCAAGGCCTGGGCCTTGTGGCGCTCGGGCAGGCTCAGGTCGTCGAGCAGGCCGATCAGCGTCTGCTCGATATGGGCGGCAACCTGGCTGTAGGGCGGCTCGACCGCATCGGGCAGGGCATAGGGGCCATCATCGACGGTGACCAGCTCCGCCACTGTGTCCGGTTCATCCGTTGCGGCTTGCTCCGACTCGATGACAGTCAAAGGCTCAGGTACAGGTTCGGCAACCGCGGCCACCGAAGGCTCGGCTTCGGGGTGCGGATCGGCAACGATCAACGGCGTGGTTTCAACCAGCGCCGGGCCGGGCAATTCGATATCCGCTTCAGCCGGCTCCACGGGCACTGTGTCATCTATTGCCTGTGCCGCCTCGGGCAAGGCCTGAGGCACAGGGGCCAGGGCGTGCAGCTCGTCGACATCCCTGGGCTGTGGCTCAGGTGCGATGACCGGGGCTGCAGCGGCTGGCTGGGGTGCGGGCGACGTCGCCTCGATGGCAACAGGTGCGGTCGCCAATTCCCCTTGGGGCTCGTCACGGCCACCAAACAGGCGCTGAAGGAACCCGGGGCGAGCTTCATCATCGGGCTTTTGCACAGCATCCAGGGCGCGCCCCTGCAAACCACTGAGCTCGCCCAGCAAGGGCGGTAGCTCGCGGGACTGGCTGACGCCACCGTCGAGCTTCTTCGCCAGCTTTTTCAACGGACGTGCCACATCGCCCGGCAAGGGCAAGGTCTGCAACTGGGTAACCAGCGCGGTCAGCGCCTCGCTAACCTGGTTCATGCGAGTTTCGCGGCGCTGCTCGGAGTCGAGCACGGCTTTTTCCAGGCGCGGAATCAGCCCGGCGAGGCCGGCGTCCATATTGTCGCTGCGGATGACCTCGCGCATTTCCTTCATGCACTGGTCCACGATCTTGTCGCTACCTTCCGCCGCCAGGGTGCTGCGCACCAGGCCACGACGCAGCAGGTCGAGGCGGGCTTCCCAGCGCCGCTCGAGCTTTTCCTGCTGCTCGATGCTCTTGAGGTATTTTTCTTTCCAGCGCTCGGCTTCTTCGGTCATGCCTGGATCCGCAACGGGTAGTGGCATCTAGTCCTGCAATCACTGGATTTCGGCGGAAAAGCCCAACACTTGAGTGCAGGATTCGCCCAGGCAGGACTAACTCAGGACCGGCAGCGTATCCACAGTCAGGGCATCAGGCAATCGGATCTCGACGGCGACGGGAAGGTGATCGGAAATTGGCTGTGCCAATACCTCGACACGCTCCAGTGTCAGGCTCGGGCTGAGCAGGATGTGGTCAAGGCAGCGCTGAGGACGCCAGCTGGGAAAAGTGGCCTCGACCTGAGGAGCGACAAGCCCGAGATCCCGCAACGGCGAATGGTCAAGCAGGTCGTTGGCGTGGGTGTTCATGTCACCCATGAGGATCTGGTGGCGATAGCCACCGATCAGCTCGCGGATATAGGCCAGCTGGCGGGCGCGCGTCTTGGAGCCGAGCGCCAGGTGCATCATCACCACGATCAGGGCGTCGGCACCTTCGCCGAAACGCACGAGGATCGCCCCTCGCCCAGAGGGGCCGGGCAGGGGATGGTCTTCCAGGTGCTGGGGTTTGAGGCGGCTGAGCACACCGTTGCTGTGCTGGGCAAAACGCCCCAGGTTGCGATTGAGCTGCTGGTACCAGTAGGGGAAGGCCCCCAGCTGGGCCAGGTGCTCCACCTGGTTGACGAAGCCGGTGCGTAGGCTGCCACCATCGGCTTCCTGCAAGGCCACCAGGTCGAAGTCGTTGAGCAGGTCGCCGATCTTCTGCAGGTTGCCGGCTCGCCCGTTGTGCGGCAGCAAGTGCTGCCAACTGCGGGTCACGTAGTGGCGATAGCGCTCGGTACTGATACCGACCTGGATATTGAAACTGAGCAGCCGCAGGCGACCATCGGCCGGCAGGCCGCTGGCCTGCAGGTGATGTTCGTTGACCTGCGGCTGGTGCAGGCCGACGCTTCGGGTTGAGCGAAAGCGGCCCATGGCATTCGCCGCTTACTTAGCGGCGCGCTCCTTGGCGATCAGCTGGTCGGCGACGTTCAGCACGCCTTCCGGACCACCGGCGGTACCCAGGTCGAAGCGGTACTTGCCGTTGACCACCAGGCTCGGTACGCCGGTGATTTCATACTTCTTGGCCAGCTCTTTGGCCTGATTGACCTGGCCCTTGATGGCGAAGGAGTTGAAGGTGGCGAGGAACTTGTCCTTGTCCACGCCCTGGGTGGCCAGGAAGTCGGCCATCTCCTCAGGTTTGGTCAGGCGCATGCGCTTGTTCTGGATGGCGTCGAACACCGCGTTGTGGACATTGTGCTCAACACCCATGGCTTCGAGGGTGAGGAACATCTGGCCGTGGGCATCCCAGGGGCCACCGAACATGGCAGGGACGCGCTTGAAATTGACGTCCTTGGGCAGCTTGTCGACCCAAGGGTTGATGGTCGGTTCGAAGTGGTAGCAGTGCGGGCAGCCATACCAGAACAGCTCGACGACCTCGATCTTGCCTGGCACCGACACCGGCACGGGGTTGCTCAGCTCGATATATTCCTTGCCGGCCACAGGCTCCGCAGCCTGGACGGCGGCCATACCGAATACGCTGGCGGCGACCAGCGCAGCGCTGAGAATCAGTTTACGCATGCTTTACTCCTGAGCAGTCTTTGGTCGCCTCGACGCGACCTGTGTAGGACAGGTCGGGAAGGGCTCGAGTTCTGTAGTGTAACGGCTACGGACAGAAAAAAGGGCAGCGTGGGCTGCCCTTTTCATCTTTAGCGCTGAAGCATTAACCGAGTGTTAACGCGTAATTCAGTGCAGGCCCTGGATGTAGCTGGACAGTGCTTCGATGTCCTTGTTGCTGAGCTTGCCGGCGATGGTGCGCATGGTCATGGCGTCGCCGTCGTTGGTGCGGTTGCCTTCGCGGAAGTCGGTCAGCTGCTTGCTGACGTACTGCGCGTGCTGGCCACTGAGGTGCGGGAACTTCGCCAGGGCGATGCCTGCGCCGTTGGGGGAGTGGCAACCGGTACAGGCCGGCATGCCTTTCTCCAGGTTGCCGCCGTTGAACAAGGCACGGCCACGCTCGACGAGCTTCGGATCGGCGGCACCCACGCTGCCTTTCTGGCTAGCGAAATAAGCGGCGATGTCGGCCAGGTCCTGTTCGTTGAAATTGGCCAGCATGCCGGTCATCTCAAGCACGGTACGCTTGCCGTCCTTGATGTCGTGCAACTGCTTGTTCAGGTAGGGCTCACCTTGGCCGGCGAGCTTCGGGAAATTCGGTGCCAGGCTGTTGCCGTCCGGGTTGTGACAGGCCCCACAGACAGCTGTCTTGGCCTGGCCGGCGGCGGCATCGCCTTTGATGGGTCCCGCAGCAGTTGCCGCACCTGCGACCCCCATGGTCAACAGCAGACTCACGACTAGTTTGTTCATCAGCTAATCCAACACGGCTAAGGGTGAAATGTTATGTATCGGGACTGCCGCTCATCCAAAGGATGACCAAACGGTAGTCCTCGGCACTGCAGTCCATGCACAATCCACGCGGCGGCATAGCCTTGAAACCCTGTGTAACATGCACCACCAGTTGCGCCATGCCTTGCGCCAGCCTTGGCTCCCAGGCCGCCCGGTCACCGCTTCTGGGTGCCTGGGGCAGTTGTCCGGCGTGACAGGCCGCGCACGTGCGGTTGTACAACGCCTCGGGATCCTGTGTAGCCTGTGCGCTGAAAAACGGCAGGAACATACCGACAGCAAGCAGCCATTTCGCCATGCGAAACGACCTGACAGGGTTGGGGGCCGCGCTGCGTTCTGTTGCGCGAGCTATTGTTCGACACCCCATGCTCAATTGCCTTCGCTGGGCGAATGAGCACACAAAAACTGGGGCATTATATACTTCCGCCAGCCAAACGGAAACGACACCGCTTGCCAGGCCTGGTCCTACGCCTCCAGCGCTGGGCAACACCCACATCGGAAATCCCATGCAAGTCAAGAACCCCATCCTCGGCCTCTGCCAGAAAGCCAAATTCGCCCTCAGCGCCGCCAAGGTCGAACAATGCCCCGAAGACCAGGGTTACGAGGTGGCTTTCGCCGGCCGTTCCAACGCCGGTAAATCCAGCGCCCTCAACACCCTGACCCACGCCAGCCTGGCGCGTACCTCGAAGACCCCCGGCCGCACCCAGCTGCTGAATTTCTTCAGTCTGGACGATGAACGGCGTTTGGTCGACCTGCCGGGCTACGGTTATGCAAAAGTGCCGATTCCGCTCAAGCAGCACTGGCAGAAACACCTGGAAGCCTACCTGGGCAGCCGCGAGTGCCTGCGCGGGATCATCCTGATGATGGATACCCGCCATCCGATGACCGACTTCGACAAGATGATGCTCGACTGGGCCAAGGCCAGCGGCATGCCGATGCACATCCTGCTGACCAAGGCCGACAAGCTGACTCACGGCGCGGGCAAGAACACTTTGCTCAAGGTGCAGTCGGAGATTCGCAAGGGCTGGGGCGACACCGCGACCATCCAGCTGTTTTCGGCGCCCAAGCGCCTGGGCCTGGAAGAGGCCTATCGCGTGCTGGCGGACTGGATGGAGCTGGAAGACAAGCCGGCTGTCTGAGCTCGAGTGAGGCTTTCGTGGGAGCGGGCTTGCCCCGCGATGGCCCTGTCGCGAGGCAAGCCCGCCCCCACGAGCCCAGGCAGACATGACGCCGAATTCCGGGCAAAAAAAACCCCGGACTTCGTATGGGGAGGGGGAAGTTCGGGGTCCAAGTCCGGACCGCTAGGGCGGGGTCCAGATATCTGCCAACACTTAACACAACATAGGAGCATCGAAAGGCTTCACCAGCCATTCAGTACCTCTGAGTGGCGGTTCACCGGTTTAGTTCCGAGCCCCTGGAAACTATTTGCGATAGTTTCATGAAACTCTCGATCTAAGGCCCCAGGCCTGCGCCGGATCCGCGACACTACGCCGCAGATCCTACACAGCTTTCACGCTGCGTTTAGTGAGCTTCGTCCCAATTCGAGCCAACACCCGCTTCCACCAGCAACGGCACGTCCAACTGCGCCGCGCCGCTCATGTGGACCCTAATCTCGGCTTTCACCTGGTCGACCAGGTCTTCGCGCACCTCGAGCACCAGTTCGTCGTGCACCTGCAGGATCACCCGCGCATCCAGCCCGCTCTCGGTCAGCCAGTTGTCCACCGCCACCATCGCGCGCTTGATGATGTCTGCCGCGGTGCCCTGCATAGGCGCGTTGATCGCGGTGCGCTCGGCGCCTTTGCGCAAGGCCGGGTTCTTGGCGTTGATGTCCGGCAGGTACAGGCGACGCCCGAACAGGGTTTCGACGAAGCCCTTTTCAGCGGCCTGGGCGCGGGTGCGCTCCATATAGGCCAGCACGCCTGGGTAACGGGCGAAATAACGGTCGATGTAGTCCTGGGACTGCTTGCGATCAACGCCGATCTGCTTGGCCAGGCCAAATGCGCTCATGCCATAGATCAGGCCAAAGTTAATCGCCTTGGCGCTACGGCGCTGGTCGGTGGTGACGTTCTCGAGGGCGACACCGAACACTTCCGCGGCGGTGGCGCGGTGCACGTCAAGGTCGTTGCGGAAGGCGTGCAGCAGCCCTTCGTCCTTGGCCAGATGGGCCATGATACGCAGCTCGATCTGCGAATAGTCCGCCGCCAGCAGTTTGTAGCCGGGGCTGGCCACGAAAGCCTGGCGAATGCGCCGGCCCTCGGCGGTGCGGATCGGGATGTTCTGCAGGTTGGGGTCGCTGGACGACAGGCGACCGGTGGCAGCCACCGCCTGCTGATACGAGGTATGGATGCGTCCGGTACGCGGGTTGATCTGCAACGGCAACTTGTCGGTGTAGGTGCTCTTGAGCTTGCTCAGGCTGCGGTACTGCATCAGCACCTTGGGCAGCGGGTAGCCCTGCTCGGCCAGGTCATCCAGAACCGCCTCGGCGGTGGACGGCTGGCCCTTGGCGGTCTTGCTCAGCACCGGCATGCCCAGCTTGTCGTAGAGAATCGCACCGAGCTGCTTGGGCGAGCCCAGGTTGAATTCCTCGCCGGCCAGCGCATACGCCTCACGCTCCAGCTCGACCAGCTTCGCTCCCAGCTCACCGCTCTGCACGCCGAGCAGCCCGGCATCGACCAGCGCGCCCTGGCGCTCGATCTTCGCCAGCACCGGCACCAGCGGCATCTCGATATCCATCAGCACCGGCAGCACGCTGGGCGTCTGGGCCAGCCGTGCCTGCAGCGCATGGTGCAGGCGCAGGGTGATATCGGCGTCCTCGGCGGCGTAGGGGCCGGCCTTGTCCAGCGGGATCTGGTTGAAGGTCAGCTGCTTGGCGCCCTTGCCGGCGATATCCTCGAAGGCGATGGTGGTGTGGTCCAGATACTTCTGCGCCAAGCTGTCCATGTCGTGACGGGTGGCGGTGGAGTCGAGCACGTAGGACTCGAGCATGGTGTCGTAGGCCACGCCGCGCATCAGGATGGCCGGGCTGCCGTTGGCCAGGATGTTGATGTCGTACTTGGCGTTCTGGCCGATCTTGCCCTTGGCCGGGTCCTCCAGCAGTGGCTTGAGCGCCAGCAGCACACGCTCGCGGTCCAGCTGGGCCGGAGCGCCTTCGTAGTCGTGGGCCAGGGGCACATAGGCGGCTTCATGGGGCTCGACGGCGAACGACAGGCCGACGATCTGCGCCTGCTGGGCGTCCAGGCCGGTGGTTTCCGTATCGAAGGCGAACAGCGGCGCCTGGCGCAGCTTTTCCAGCCAGACGTCGAAGCGAGCCTGGTCGAGAATGGTTTCGTACTTCGGCTCGACCTTCTCGGCAACAGCCTCGGCGACAGCGGCGCCATTACCGGCTTGGGGCGCGCTGCGCTGGACTTCGGCAACCCAGCTCTTGAACTCCATCTCGGTATAGAGCGCCATCAGTGCTTCACGGTCGGGTTCGCCACAGACCAGGGCGTCCACCTCGACATCCAGCTCGACATCGCACTTGATGGTGGCCAACTCGTAGGAGAGGAAGGCCGCGTCGCGGTGCTCCTCGAGCTTGGCGGCGAGGGTCTTGGCGCCTCGAATGGCCAGGCCCGGCACCTTGTCCAGGTTCTGGTACACATCGCTCAGGCCGCCACCGATACCGGTCAGCAGGCCCACCGCGGTCTTTTCGCCAACGCCCGGCACGCCGGGAATGTTGTCGACCTTGTCGCCCATCAGGGCGAGAAAATCGATGATGTGTTCGGGCCCTACGCCGAACTTCTCGTGCACGCCAGCGACATCGAGCACGCTACCGGTCATGGTATTGACGAGGGTAACGTGGCCGTCCACCAACTGGGCCATGTCCTTGTCGCCGGTCGAGATGATCACCGGGCGGCCGGCGGCGGCGCTGCTGCGCGCCAGGGTGCCGATCACGTCGTCGGCCTCCACGCCTTCGACGCACAACAGCGGGTAGCCCAGTGCACGAACGCTGGCGTGCAGCGGTTCGACCTGCACCCGCAGGTCGTCGGGCATGCTCGGGCGGTTGGCCTTGTACTCGGCGAACATGGCATCGCGGAAGGTCCCGCCCTTGGCATCGAAGACCACTGCGAACAGGCTGTCCGGGTACTGCTTGCGCAGGCTCTTGAGCATGTTCAGCACGCCCTTGACCGCGCCGGTGGGCATGCCTTTGGAGGTGGTCAGCGGCGGCAGCGCGTGGAAGGCGCGGTAGAGGTAGGACGAACCGTCCACCAGGACGAGGGGCGCTTGGCTCATGAGGAGAATCAACCTTTTCGACGGGTCCGGCGCTAGAATAGCCGGATCAATGACGACAAAAGGACTAGGTTATCATGCGCACACTCAATCGCCTGTTACTGCTCGGTCTGCTGGCCACCATGCCAGTCGTCACCCAGGCGGCGGACGAAGCCCCATCGGCCGATCCCGATGTAACCATTCGCACGGAAGGCGATAAAACCATCCAGGAGTACCGGCAAAACGGTTTCCTGTATGCGATCAAGGTCACGCCGAAGAACGGCAAGCCTTATTTCCTGGTACGCGCCGATGGCTCCGAAGGCAATTTCATTCGTTCCGACCAGCCGGACATGCTGATTCCGTCCTGGAAGATCTTCGAGTGGTAAGCTAGTAACGCGTATCGTTCTTATCAACCAGGCACTTCCGGGCGGAAGTGCCCGCATGGGCAATTCTTCAACATGTCAGTCTTCACCCCTGTGTCCCGGCCTGAGCTGGAAACCTTTCTGGCGCCATACGAGCTGGGCCGCCTGCTCGACTTCCAGGGCATCGCCGCCGGTACCGAGAACAGCAATTTCTTCGTCAGCCTGGAAAAAGGGGAGTTCGTCCTCACACTGATCGAGCGTGGGCCGGCTGAAGACATGCCGTTCTTCATCGAACTGCTCGACGTGCTGCACGATGCCGACATGCCCGTGCCCTACGCCCTGCGCGACCGCGAAGGGCATGGCCTGCGCGAACTGTGCGGCAAGCCTGCGCTGCTGCAGCCGCGACTGTCGGGCAAGCACGTCAAGCTGCCGAACAACCAGCATTGCGCCCAGGTCGGCGAGTTGCTGGCCCACATTCACCTGGCCACCCGCGAGCGCATCATCGAGCGCCGCACCGACCGTGGCCTGGACTGGATGCTGGAATCGGGCGCCGAGCTGCTGCCGAGCCTGAACCGGGAGCAAGCCGGGCTGTTGCAACCGGCACTGGCGGAAATCACCGCGCACAAGGCGCAGATCCTCGCCCTGCCCAAGGCCAACCTGCACGCCGACCTGTTCCGTGACAACGTGATGTTCGAAGGCACTCACCTGACCGGGCTGATCGACTTCTACAATGCTTGCTCCGGGCCGATGCTGTACGACATCGCCATCACCGTGAACGACTGGTGCCTGGACGAGCAGAGTGGTATCGACCTGCCACGCGCCCAGGCATTGCTGGGCGCCTACGCGGCACTGCGGCCGTTCACCGCCGCTGAAGCGGAGCTGTGGCCGGTGATGCTGCGGGTGGCGTGCGTGCGCTTCTGGCTGTCGCGCCTGATCGCGGCGCAGGCGTTCGCCGGGATGGACGTAATGATCCATGACCCTAGCGAGTTCGAGGTGCGCCTGGCGCAACGCCAGCAGGTGGCGCTGAAGCTGCCGTTCGCGCTCTGATAGGCAATAGCGGCATTTGTGGGAGCGGGCCTGCCCCGCGATAGCGCTGGGCCTGCCAACGCTATCGCGGGGCAAGCCCACTGCCACCTGGTCCGCCTACAGCCTCAGAGCTGTTCCAGGCAGCCGACCAAATCACCGCCGAGCTTCTCCAGCAAGCGCTCATAGCCCTTGCCATCCACCTTGTCGGTGCCACCCAGCGCATCCAACTCGGCCAACCGCACCGGCAACCCGGCCGTCAGCGTCTCGGCCAGGCGCGGCCTCAGCGGTGGCTCGCTGAACACGCAGGTCTTGCCCACCGCCTGCAAGCGCTTACGCATGGCGGCGACGTGCTGCGCGCCCGGCTGCACCTCGGACGCCACGCTGAACACGCCAGTGTGCTTCAGGCCATAGGCGGCCTCGAAGTAGTCGAACGCCTCGTGAAACACGAAGTAAGGCTTGCCGGCGATCCCCGCCACACGCTGCTTGATGCGCGCATCCAGGGCATCCAGGCGCTCGACGAACCGCTTGAGGTTGGCCTGGTAGCGCGGGGCATTGGCCGGGTCGGCCGCTGCCAGGTCCCCAGCCATCTTCGTCGCGATCACCCGGGCATTCAGCGACGACAGCCACAGGTGTGCATCGAGGCTGCCCGGACGGTGGTCGTGGTCATGATCGTCGTGGTCTTCCTCGTCATGGGAGTGGCTGTCCTCGCCGAAATGACGCAACTGCATGCCCGACAGCGACTGCACGGCCACGGTCGGCTTGGCGCGGCTCTTCAGCACGCGGGGCAGGAAACCTTCCATGTCCGGGCCGATCCAGTACAGCAGGTCGGCATCGGCGACCTTGCGCACGTCGGAGGGACGCAGTGCATAGTTGTGCGGGGAGGCGCCCGGCGGCAGCAGCACATCGGCGCTGCCGACACCGTCCTGAACGGCGGCGGCGATCTGTTGCAGGGGCTTGATGCTGGTCAGCACGCGCACGTCGGCGTGCGCCGAAAAAGCGATGAAAGCGACAAAGAGGGCAAGGATTCGGGACACGGTGGATACTCGGGTCGTCAGAAACAGGTAACATAATAACGTCTCCATCCTGAACCGTCGCTGCCCATGTCCATCACGCCGCTGGCCCACCGTCCCCACGATCACTCCCATTGCGTCCACAGTGCGCTGGCCGAGGCCGACGCGCTGTGCAACCGTCAGGGCCTGCGCCTGACCGCCCTGCGCCGCCGCGTGCTGGAGCTGGTGTGGCAGAGCCACAAGCCGCTGGGCGCCTACGATATCCTCGCCGTGCTCAGCGAGCAGGACGGCCGCCGCGCCGCGCCACCGACCGTCTATCGTGCCCTGGACTTCCTTCTGGAAAATGGCCTGGTGCACCGCATCGCCTCGCTCAATGCCTTTATTGGCTGCAGCCACCCCGAGCACGCGCACCAGGGGCAGTTCCTGATCTGCCGCGAATGTCATGTCGCCATCGAGCTGGAGCAGAACAGCATCAGCGACGCCATCGTCAGCAGCGCCAATGCCGTGGGCTTTGCGGTCGAGACGCAAACCGTCGAAGTGGTCGGCCTGTGCGGCAACTGCCGGGGCAAGGCATGAGCGATGCCCTGATCCGCCTCGAGCAAGTCGGTGTCAGCTTCGCTGGCGAAGCGGTGCTCGACAGCATCGACCTGGCGGTGGCACCGGGCCAGATCGTTACCCTGATCGGTCCCAACGGCGCCGGCAAGACCACCCTGGTGCGCGCCGTGCTGGGGCTGCTCAAGCCGCATCGCGGCAAAGTGTGGCGCAAGCCCAGGCTGCGCATCGGCTACATGCCGCAAAAGATCCAGGTGGACGCCACATTGCCCTTGTCGGTGCTGCGCTTCCTGCGCCTGGTGCCCGGTGTAGACCGTGCGGCAGCCTTGGCGGCGTTGCAGGAAGTCGGCGCCGAGCAGGTGATCGACAACCCGATCCAGACCATCTCCGGTGGCGAGATGCAGCGTGTGCTGTTGGCCCGCGCGCTGCTGCGCGAGCCCGAGCTGCTGGTACTCGACGAACCGGTACAGGGTGTCGACGTAGTTGGCCAGACCGAGCTGTACAACCTGATCACTCGCCTGCGCGACCGCCACGGCTGCGGCGTGCTGATGGTTTCCCATGACCTGCACCTGGTCATGAGCGCCACCGACCAGGTGGTCTGCCTCAACCGCCACGTGTGCTGCTCGGGCCACCCGGAGCAGGTCAGCAACGACCCGGCCTTCGTCGAGCTGTTCGGCCAGAACGCCCCGAGCCTGGCCATCTATCACCACCATCACGATCACAGCCACGACCTGCACGGTTCGGTGATCGCCCCCGGCGCCCATGTTCACGGAGAGCACTGCAAGCATGGCTGATTTTCTTCTCTACGCCCTGCTTGCCGGTATATCCCTGGCGTTGGTCGCCGGGCCCCTGGGCTCGTTCGTGGTGTGGCGGCGCATGGCCTATTTCGGCGACACCCTGTCCCATGCCGCGCTGCTCGGCGTGGCCCTGGGCTTCGCCTTGGACGTCAGCCCGGCACTGGCGGTGACCGTCGGCTGCCTGCTGCTGGCGATCCTGCTGGTGACCCTGCAGCAGCGCCAGCCGCTGGCCTCGGACACCCTGCTCGGTATCCTCGCCCCCAGCACGCTGTCGCTGGGGCTGGTGGTGCTGAGCTTCATGCACGATGTGCGCATCGACCTGATGGCCTACCTATTCGGTGACCTGCTGGCAATCAGCCCTACCGACCTTGCCTGGATCCTCGGCGGCAGCGCCTTGGTACTGGTGCTGCTGGCGATGTTCTGGCGACCACTGCTGGCGGTGACCGTGCACGAGGAACTGGCGACGGTCGAAGGCCTGCCAGTGGCCGGCCTGCGCCTGGCGCTGATGCTGCTGATAGCCGTGGTGATCGCGGTGGCGATGAAGATCGTCGGCGTGCTGCTGATCACCTCGCTGCTGATCATCCCGGCCGCCGCGGCACAGCGTCACGCCCGCTCACCGGAGCAGATGGCCGTGGGCGCCAGCCTGCTTGGCGTTTCTGCGGTCTGCGGGGGCCTGGCGCTGTCCTGGTTCAAGGACACCCCGGCCGGGCCTTCGATCGTGGTCTGTGCGGCAGTGCTATTCTTGCTGAGCCTGGCGTTGCCGAAACGCTGAATTTTCAGGGTGCGCGCAGGCGCATCCTGCAACCTTTTCGCAGGTTTCGAGTCTGAGAAGACTTGTTTTCGAGCGTGCGCACCTGGGTGTAGACTTGCTCGCTTTTTGCGCAAATAGAGAGTCGCAGGAATGAAGCCGTTCGCCTCACGTTATCTGCTTGTTGCCGCGTTTTCCCTGTTCCTGGCTGCCTGCTCAAGCAAGCCGGCCGAGCAGCCGGTGGCGCCTGCCCAGCCCGATGCCTGGCAGCAGCTCGAGCAAAGCATCGCCAGCAACGAGCTGGCCACCGCCGAGGATCAACTGGCCGCCTTGCAGGCCCAGGCGCCGGATGACGCCCGCCTCGAACCGCATCAGCGCCAGCTGGCCGAGGCCTACCTGCGCCGTAGCCAGATTGTCCTGCAGAAGGGCGATGTGAATGCCGCTGCCACGGCATTGGCCCGCGCCCGGGCGCTGATGCCGCAAGCACCGGCCCTGACCGGTGGCGATGCCGTGGCCCAGGCACGCAAGGCCGAACTGGAAAAGGCCGAAGCGGCGCTCAAGGCTGCCGCGTCCAAGCCCAAGGCCCGGGTGATCGACCCGACCGCGCCGACCACCGTCGTGGCGCTGAAAACCACCGATAGCCGGGCGATGCGTCGCCAGTTGGACGATATCGCGGCGGACGTGGTGAGTTATCAGTGCGAGGTGGTGTTCCAGGTGCCGCGTACCGAGGATGCGCCTTGGCTCAAGACCCTGCTGGAGAAGCGAGTGCGCAAGCTCGACAGTGGCTTCGAGCTGAAGCAGAAGCATGAGATCCAGCGTTCATTGCCGGCGCAGGTGGTATTGATCCCTCATCAGCAATAAACCTGTCAGGGCCTCATTGCCGGCAAGCCGGCTCCCACAGGGACCGCCTACAATCTGTGGGAGCCGGCTTGTCGTGGCGACGAACCGCGGCGATGGGCTGCAAAGCAGCCCCCGATTATGCAGGAACAGCTTCGGCAGCCGCCTCCCGCGCCCACACCCGGTGCCCCTCGACGGCCTTGAAGAAGGCCTCGAGCGCCTTCTGGTCATCGCCCAGCAACAGCCCCGCATCTTCCTTGAGTCCCAGCTTGTTCAGCAGCAGCTTGCCCTCACTGGCTACGCCCATGGGCTTGAGATGCTTGTAGGCCTCGAGCAGGAAGTGCTTGGCCACGCCGCTGTTTTCCAGCGCCTCCAGCGAAGCCTTGCCCGCCGGCACCCACACCCCGTCGAACATCACCGAGGGCATGCCCTCCATCGATGCATCCACCGGCAGCTGCTTGCCAGCGGCAGTCTTCACGGGTGCCGAAGTCGGCCCCAGCAGCATGGGACGCGCACTTTGCGCCTCCAGCGCCTTGACCACCTTGTCGACACTCGCGTCATCCACGCCATCAGCCATCAGGATGGCGATCTTGCGTCCACTGATGCCGATGTCCCCGGGGTGGTTCATCTGGCTCAAGGCCTTTGACTGTGCCGGCTTGCTGCCCTTGACCTTGACCGTGCCGGCCTTCGGCGCCGGCAGGCCGAGGTTGGCCGCCACCGCTGCCGCCAACTTGAGATCGATATTGGCCAGGATCTCGTTCACTTCCCGCGCGCGGATCGCCTCGCGCTCGACCTTGCCCAGCTCGAAGCTGTAGGCCTTGATGATGTGCTGCTGCTCGGTGGGGCTCATGCTCTGGAAGAACAGGCGCGCCTGGGAGAAATGATCGCCAAACGACTCGCTGCGCTGGCGGATCTTGTTCGCGTCGATACGTTCCTGGTAACTCTCGAAACCGCCATCCTGCGCGGCGGGCGGCGTTTCCTTCGGCCAGCCGCCATCGATCGAGTTGGGCTCGTAGGACGCCCGGCCCTTGTCGATGGTCATGCGGTGCATGGCATCGCGCTGGCTGCTGTGATTGGGCGCGACAGGGCGGTTTATCGGAATCTCGTGGAAGTTCGGCCCGCCCAGGCGGCTTATCTGGGTGTCGGTGTAGGAAAACAGCCTGCCCTGCAGCAACGGGTCATTGCTGAAGTCGATGCCCGGCACGATGTGCCCGGGGCAGAAGGCGATCTGCTCCACTTCGGCGAAGAAGTTGTCCGGGTTGCGGTCGAGCACCATCTTGCCCAGCGGCGTCACCGGCACCAGCTCCTCGGGGATGATCTTGGTCGGGTCGAGCAAGTCGAAGTCGAACTTGTGCTCGTCGGCCTCCGGCACGATCTGCACGCCCAGCTCCCATTCCGGATAATGCCCGGTCTCGATCGCTTCCCACAGGTCACGGCGGTGATAGTCGGTGTCCTTGCCGGCAAGCTTCTGGGCTTCGTCCCACAGCACCGAGTGCACGCCCTGGCGCGGCTTCCAGTGGAACTTGACGAAGCTGGCCACGCCTTGGGCATTGATCAACCGGAAGGTGTGCACGCCAAAGCCTTCCATCATGCGCAGGCTGCGCGGAATGGCCCGGTCGGACATCGCCCACATGACCATGTGCGCGGATTCCGGCACCAGCGACACGAAGTCCCAGAAGGTGTCGTGGGCAGAGCCACCGGTGGGCATCTCGTTGTGCGGTTCGGGTTTGACCGCGTGGACGAAGTCGGGAAACTTGATCGCGTCCTGGATGAAGAACACCGGCATGTTGTTGCCGACCAGGTCGAAGTTGCCTTCATCGGTGTAGAACTTCACCGCAAAGCCGCGCACGTCGCGCACCGTGTCGCCCGAGCCACGCGGACCCTGCACGGTGGAAAAGCGTACGAACACCGGGGTGATTTTCTCGGGATCTTGCAGGAAACCGGCCTTGGTCAGCTCGGCATGGCAGCCGTAGCTCTGGAAGTAGCCATGGGCGCCGGTCCCGCGGGCATGGACGATGCGCTCGGGGATGCGCTCATGGTCGAAGTGGGTGATCTTCTCGCGCATGATGAAGTCTTCGAGCAGCGAAGGCCCACGGGCACCGGCCTTGAGGCTGTTCTGGTTGTCGGCGACCTTCACCCCCTGATTGGTGCGCAGCGCCTGGCCGCTGGCGTCGCTGCGAAACGCCTCCAGGCTCTGCAGTTTGGCGTTGGTGTTGGCCTTGTCCGGGGTGTCGGTGCCGGCGACAGGGCTGGGCTGTGGCGCCTGCGGCGTCTTGCTGGGCATCTTCGGCTCTCCTCATCAGTCTTCAGGCTGCCCGTTCGGGCTTGTTCAATTAGTGACTGGGCCGCCGTCGGATGCGTTCAATCGGATTGCCGACCGTCGCGTTATGCCGATTGGATTGGAGCGTGACGAAATAAATGCTAAGAACACGCAGGGGAAAAGGCTAAAATGCGCGCCCCGGCTAACCGCTGACCCAAATTCCATGCGCCCCACAAGGTTCGCTCAGTGATCGAGTTTCAAAATGTCCACAAGACCTACCGCGTCGCCGGTAGGGATATCCCGGCCCTGAACCCGACCAGCCTGACCATCGAAGATGGCCAGGTGTTCGGCCTGATAGGCCACTCCGGTGCCGGCAAGAGCACCATGCTGCGCCTGATCAACCGCCTCGAGGAGCCGTCCGGCGGCAAGATCGTGGTCGACGGTGAAGACGTCACCGCCTTCGACTCGAACCAGCTGCGGCGCTTCCGCCAGCAGGTCGGCATGATCTTCCAGCACTTCAACCTGCTGGCCTCCAAGACCGTCGCCGACAATGTCGCCCTGCCGCTGGTGCTGGCGGGCGAGCTGTCGCGTGGCGAGATCGATAAGCGCGTCACCGAGCTGCTGGCCCGTGTCGGCCTTTCCGAGCATGCCAAGAAGTACCCGGCGCAACTGTCGGGTGGGCAGAAGCAGCGCGTCGGCATCGCCCGCGCCCTGTCCACCAACCCCAAGATCCTGCTGTGCGACGAAGCCACCAGCGCCCTCGACCCGCAGACCACCGCCTCGGTGCTGCAACTACTGGCCGAGATCAACCGCGAGCTGAAGCTGACCATCGTGCTGATCACCCATGAGATGGACGTGATCCGCCGGGTCTGCGACCGCGTGGCGGTGATGGACGCCGGGCAGATCGTCGAGCAGGGTCCGGTGGCCGACGTGTTCCTGCACCCGCAGCACGCCACCACCAAGCGTTTCGTCCAGGAAGACGAGCAGGTCGACGAGAACGAGCAACGCGACGATTTCGCCCATGTGCCGGGGCGCATCGTGCGCCTGACCTTCCAGGGCTGCGCCACCTACGCGCCGCTGCTGGGCACCGTGGCCCGCGAAACCGGCGTGGACTACAGCATCCTTGCCGGGCGCATCGACCGCATCAAGGAAATCCCCTATGGCCAGCTGACCCTTGCCCTGATCGGTGGAGACATGGAGGCGGCATTCGCCCGCTTCGCTGCAGCTGACGTACATATGGAGGTACTGCGTTGATGGACATCCTCAGCTATTTCGCCAACGTCGACTGGGTCGAGATCTGGCAGGCGACCAACGACACGATGGTCATGCTGTTCATCTCGCTGGCCTTCATCATCCTGCTGGGCTTGCCACTGGGCGTCGTGCTGTTCCTGTTCAGCCCACGGCAGATGTTCGAGCACAAGAAGGTCTACGCCGTGCTGGCGACCATCGTCAACATCGTGCGCTCGGTGCCGTTCATCATCCTGCTGATCGTGATGATCCCGATCACGGTGCTGATCACCGGCACCTCGCTGGGCGTTGCCGGTGCCATCCCGCCGCTGGTGGTGGGAACCACGCCATTCTTCGCGCGGCTGGTGGAAACCGCCCTGCGTGAAGTGGACCGCGGCATCATCGAGGCTACCCAGTCGATGGGCGCCACCACCCGCCAGATCATCTTCAAGGCCGTGCTGCCTGAAGCGATGCCGGGCATCATCGCCGCCATCACCGTGACCGCCATCACCTTGGTGTCCTACACCGCCATGGCCGGCGTGGTCGGGGCCGGTGGCCTGGGTGACCTGTCGATCCGCTTCGGCTACCAACGCTTCCAGACCGACGTGATGATCGTCACCGTGGTGCTGCTGGTCATCCTGGTCCAGGTACTGCAAATGATCGGCGACAAGCTGGTCGTGCATTTTTCCCGTAAGTAACCCCAATGGGGTCGGCCCGGCCGACCCGTTCGGGGGCCGTCGCGGCCCTCACAAGGAGTGATCAATGAAGAAGCTGCTTGCTGTTGTCGCCGCGGTCGCGGCCTTCTCGGCCCACGCCGAGACCCTGACGGTCGCCGCCACCCCGGTGCCGCACGCCGAGATCCTCAACTTCGTCAAGCCACAGCTGGCGAAGGAAGGCGTGGAACTGAAGGTCAAGGAGTTCACCGACTACATCCAGCCGAACGTGCAGGTGTCGGAAAAGCGCCTGGACGCCAACTTCTTCCAGCACCAGCCGTACCTGGATGAGTTCAACAAGGCCAAGGGTACTCACCTGGTAAGCGTCGCCGGCGTGCACATCGAGCCGCTGGGCGTGTACTCGACCAAGGTCAAGAAGCTCGACGAACTGCCTTCCGGCGCCGCCGTGGTCATTCCCAACGACGCCACCAACGGCGGCCGCGCCCTGCTGCTGCTGGACAAGGCAGGGGTGATCAAGCTCAAGGACAACACCAACATCCTGTCGACCATCAAGGACATCGCCGAGAACCCGAAAAACCTGAAGTTCCGGGAACTGGAAGCCGCGACCATCCCGCGTGTGCTGACCCAGGTCGATGCCGCCCTGATCAACACCAACTACGCGCTGGAAGCCAAGCTCAACCCGGAAAAAGACGCCCTGGCCATCGAAGGCAAGGACTCTCCGTACGTGAACATCCTGGTGACCCGCGAGGACAACAAGGACGCGGACGCGGTGAAGAAGCTGGTACAGGCCCTGCACTCGCCTGAGGTGAAGCAGTTCATCACCGAGAAGTACAAGGGCGCTGTGGTTCCTGCGTTCTAAGCTGAAATCCCCAGGGCCGCTTTGCGGCCCATCGCGATACACCGCCGCTCCCACAGATTCGGTACCAGCTCAACCCTGGCGCTGCAACTGTGGGAGTGGGCTTGCCCCACGATGCATCTACAGCGTTTTGTCACCTGATAACTCAGCCTAGTTGTCTGTTCCACGACTCAACGCCACCAAAGCGTTCAAGTAATTGTTGTACGTCAAACCCTGGGCCGGATCTGCGAAAGAACCAGTGACACCGCCCAAAGCCACTGAAGTTCTCCTGAGCTCAACCATAACTGTCTGCGCAAGGTCTGGATTCACTTCAGTGGGTATCGCCGTTGCCGCCGTGCGCCTCTGCTCCACTGCCGCCTTCATAGACGCTTTGATTGATTCACGATTGGGACCTGATGCCGAACTACTTGGTCCGCTTACGGTGTTTGGAGAGCTTGCCCCATGTAATGCGTTTTGTGGCTGTAGAGCGGTATTGGTGTCAGAGAGTGGTAACCGATCAAAGTGGGCCATCATTCCCTCCAGTACCTGGGGAGGTGACATCTCGCTTTCAGAAAACCGTCTTGCGGTGTTACTTGCTCCTGAGTGACGGCCGGGCGAAGAGGATCTGAGCATATGGCCAGTCGGGTCGCTGAAATTCACAGGATCGCCATTGCAGTACACATAACAATTGATGCCACCCTCCAAGAAAGGGCTCAGCGAGTCTGGTGAATGGAAGCGCATGAATGTCGTGCTGTACAAGCGGTACCCATTTCCGAGCAAGTAGCCTTGCAGCTCGGTGGCCCTCAACTGGCCCGTAAAGCCCAGGCATGATTGCAATACAGTTTCCCGCCCGTAGGGCGTGTAGGTGCCGACACGCCTACCATTCGTATCAATTTCGCAAAGCGGCGAAGCTTGCTGATTGGTGCTCAGCAGCATTGTCAGCGCCTGGGAGCGATGTGTACTGCCCTGCGCCAAAGAGCTGGTGTTGCAAACTCGGCTTTTGTCCGTAGATGGCATTTCGGGCACTCCGAACGAATGGTTCGGGCGCTAGCCTGTAAGGTATGAGGCATCCGTTCAACTGGTAGAATTACCAGGTCTGATTATCGCCTGCGTGCTACTTCGGAACTGCTGGGAACGCTCTGCGGCTCTTTCGCAGCAGGCCCAAGGATTGAATGCCAATCGCGGGGCAAGCCCGCTCCCACGCAGGTTATGCCCCTCGATTCATTTCAACCGTCAGTCGCGCTTCACAAGCCCCGGCAACTGTGCCACCAGCTTCTGGTTGTTGAACGGCGCTCGGATGAACCCGCGCTGACGCCCGTCCGGGCCGACCACCGCCAGGTTGCCGCTGTGATCCACGGTATACCCGGGCTTGCTGGTATCGGCCGGGATGAACGGGATGCTCAAGGCGTTGGCCAATTTCTGGGTATCCTCGATCGAGCCCGCCACCCCGACGAAATCCTTGTCGAAATAGCCCAGGTACTGCTTGAGCTGGTTCGGCGTGTCGCGGTTCGGGTCGACGCTCACCAGCACCACCTGCAGACGCTCCAGCGCCTCCTTGGGCAGTTCGCTCTTCACCTGGCGCAGCTGGGCCAGGGTGGTCGGGCAGATGTCCGGGCAGTAGGTGTAGCCGAAGAACAGCAATGACCACTTGCCCTTGAGCTGGTCCAGCACCAGCGGCTGGCCGTTCTGGTCGGTCATGGTCACGTCCGGCACGGTACGGCTCTGCGGCAGCAGGATGATGCCGGCATCGATCAGCTCGGTGGGGTTCAACTGACCACGGTCGTTGAGCACCTTGTTGACGGTCAGGCCCATGATCAGCGCGACCAGGGCAACGAGGATGAAGACGGTTTTCTGGGTTCGGGTCATAGGTTCAGCAACAGGTAGTGGTCTACGAGCAACGCGATGAACAGGGCGAACAGGTAGCCGATAGAGTACTTGAACGTCTTGATCGCCGCGTGCGGCCGGGTGCCACGGTACAACACCCAGGCCCAGTGCAGGAAGCGCAGGCCCAGCAGCAAGGCACAGGCCAGGTACAGCGGGCCGCTCATGTGTATGGCATAGGGCAACAGGCTCACGGCCAGCAATATCAAGGTGTAGAGCAGGATATGCAGGGCCGTGTAATGCTCGCCATGGGTAACGGGTAGCATGGGAATATCAGCTTTTGCGTACTCCTCCTTGCGATGAATCGCAAGGGCCCAGAAGTGCGGCGGTGTCCAGGCGAAGATGATCAGCACCAGCAGCAGGGGCTCGGCGCCCAGGTGCCCGCTGACCGCTACCCAGCCCAACAATGGCGGCGCGGCCCCAGCCAGGCCGCCGATCACGATGTTCTGCGGCGTGGCCCGCTTGAGAAAGCCGGTGTAGAGCACCGCGTAACCCAGCAGCGAGGCCAGTGTGAGCCAGGCGGTGAGGGGGTTGGTGAAAGCCAGCAGCAAGGCCATACCTGCCACGGCCAACAACAAGGCGAACAATAGTGCCGCCAGAGGCGCCACCCGGCCTTGGGCCAACGGACGCTTGTGGGTACGGGCCATCAACGCATCGACTCGTCGGTCGACCACGTGATTGACCGCCGCCGCCGCCCCCGCGCACAAGGCGATCCCGAGGTTGCCGAACAGCAGGACGCTCCAGGCCACCCCCGCGCGGGTGGCGAGAAACATCCCCACCAGCGAGGTGATCAGCATCAGCACCACCACCTTCGGCTTGGTCAGTTCCAGATAGTCGCGCCATCCGGCGCGCAGGCGTTCCGTGCTCAGAACCGTCGCCACGAATCGTTCCTCATGTGATGAGTGAGTTGCGCCCCGGTCACCGGCGTCAGGCGCCAGCCATGCCCTACTCGGACCTTGTCGACCACGCGGATGCGGTAGTTCACCAGCACCATGGTCAGCAGCAGCAGCGCACCGCCAGCGTTGTGGGCAACGGCCACGCCCAGCGGCAGGTGGAACAATACGTTGCTGATGCCCAGGCCCAGCTGCAGCGTCAGCGCCAGCAATACCAGGCGCGCCAGGCCGCCCAGGCCATTGCGCTGCAACTTCCAGCTGAGCATCAGCAGTACCGCCAGCACCATCATCGCGCCGAGCCGGTGGCTGACATGGATCGCCGTGCGCGCATCGCTGTCCAGTTGCCCGCCCAGGTAATTGGGGCCGACGTGCTGGGTCAGGTGGAAGCCGTTGCTGAAGTCCGCCGCCGGCCACCACTGGCCATGACAGGTGGGCAGGTCGATGCAGGCCACCGCCGCGTAGTTGGCGCTGACCCAACCCCCCAGGGCGATCTGGCCGATCACCACCAGCAGCGCCAGCGCCGCGATCCGCCGCAAGCTCAGCGGCAGTTTCGGCAAAGGCGCAAAAGCCCGGGATAGACGCAGGGATAGCAGGAAAAGCAGGCTTACCGTGGTGAACCCGCCAAGCAGGTGCGCGGTCACCACCTGGGGCCACAGTTTCAGTGTCACGGTCCACATGCCGAACGCCGCCTGGGCTAGCACCACACCCAGCAGCAACACTGGCAGGCGGTAGGGCTGGCCGTCATGGGCATGCCGGCGTACAGCCTGGAAGGCAAGCAGTGCGATCACCAGTGCCAGGCTGCCGGCGAAATAGCGATGGACCATCTCTGCCCAGCCCTTGGCTTCCTCCACCGGGTGCTCAGGGAAGTGCAGCTCGGCATGGGCCAGTTGGGCATCGGTCTTGGGCACGCTGATGAAGCCGTAGCACCCCGGCCAGTCGGGGCAGCCAAGACCGGCATGAGTCAGGCGAGTGTAGGCGCCGAGCAACACGACCAGCAGCGCCAGCAGCGTGGCGCACACAGCAAGGCGGAATCCGGGTCTGGCCATGGCAGCCTCCTAGCCGATGTTGGACAGCTTGAGCAGGTGACGCAGGTCGTCCAGCACATGCTTGCCCTTGACCTTGGCGTCGTAGCGCAGCACCAGGTTGCCGTGAGGATCGACGATCCACAGTTGCGGGGCAGTGTCGCCGACCTTCTGGATATAGCGCTGGGCGTCCAGCGGATAGCGTTGCAACTGCGGGTATTCACGGCCCAGCAACGCCTGGTAGTCAGCGGCCAGCGGCTGGGCCGCCGCCAGGGCATGGCTGGCGCGGCTGGCATCGCGGCCCAGGCCGACCTGGATCTGCCGGGCCAGGTACACCAGTTGCCGGCAGTCCTCGACACAGGCGCCCGGGGAGCTGACCAGCAACTGCCAGCGCTCGTCCTGGGCATCGATGCCGATATCGGCCCGGCCCTCGCCATTGCCGATCATCACACCGTGATAGCTGCGCCCCTCCGGTACCCAGAACTTGAGCTTGTACATGCTGGTGGCAAGGATCATCGGCCCGAGCACGACGAACAGGATCAACAGCAGTTGCAGGCGCCCGCGGGGCTTGCGGCGGTCAGGCACGTCCAGTGGACTCGTGGCGGCGGCCATGGCGGTTCTCCTTGTCGTTGTGATGCCAGCCGAAATACAGGTAGAGCAGGACCAGCGCGCTGGCCAGGGCGAACCACTGCACGGCGTAGCCCTGGTGTTTTTCCGGCCCCATGGCGACCACCGGCCAGTCCAGGCGGTAGGCGGCCGGGCCGGGCCGCAGGCGTAGCTCCTGAGCAAAGCCTTCCCGGCCCAGTTGCTGCCAGAGCCCGGACGGATCGATCGCCGTCAGCAGTTGCGGCCACTGGCCATCGGGATTGTCCGGGTGCAGCTGGAACGTCTTGCCCGGCGGCACGTAGACCGTGGCGTCCAGCGCCAGCGCCTGGCTGGGCGTGTCGAAGCGCACCGGCACACGACGGTCGGGCCACGGCAGCCAGCCGCGATTGACCAGCAACCACAGGCCACTGGCCTGATCGTGGAAGGGCTGCAACAGCTCGACGCCGGCCTTGCCGTCACGCATCTGGTTGTCCAGCAGCAGGCTGTGACCGGCATCGAACCGGCCATACAGGTGCACGGGGTAGAACGCCGGGTCCGGCAGCTGGCGCAACCGGTCAGCAGTGACCGGCGCCTCGATCTGGCGCTCGGTGTAGATGGCCAGCAGGTCACGCTTTTCGTCGGCGCGCCGCAGTTGCCAGCAGCCGAGCGCGATCAACCCCGGCAGCAGCGCAAGCACCACCAGGGTCGGTACCAGGCCTGGGCGAAACGGCTTCACCAGGGCCTCTTGAGGTCGAGCGCTATACTTGTATCCATCACCTCATCCCCCGGAGTGTCGCCATGCTCAAGGCCGCGATTGTCCTGATGCTGCTGGCCACCATCGCCAGCCTGTTCAGTGGCCTGGTGTTCCTGGTCAAGGACGATGACCAGTCGACCCGCCTGCTCAAGGCCCTTACCGTGCGCGTCGCTCTCGCCACCCTGACCATCGCCCTGGTGGCCTGGGGCCTGATCAGTGGGCAACTGGTGTCGCACGCACCTTTCTGAATTCACACCATCCCTGTAGGAGCGGCTTCAGCCGCGATCACCCGCGAAGCCGCACTACAGGACATACACGAAGATGAACAACCCCACCCACACCACATCGACGAAGTGCCAGTACCAGCTCGCCGCCTCGAAACCGAAGTGCTTGTCCGGGTCGAAGTGCCCGCGCAGCACCCGGCAGAACATCACGAACAGGATCAGCGTGCCCAAGGTTACGTGCGCGCCGTGGAACCCGGTAAGCATGAAGAACGTCGCGCCGTAGATGCCCGAGCCCAGGGTCAGCCCGAGTTTGTTGTAGGCCTCGTGGTACTCGTAGGCCTGCAGGGCGAGAAACGCCAGCCCCAGCAGGATCGTCAGCCCCAGCCACAGCTTCAGCGTGCCGCGGTGCCCCTTGCGCAGGGCGTGGTGGGCGATGGTCACGGTCACACTGGAGCTCACCAGCAGGATGGTATTGATCAGCGGCAGGTGCCACGGATCGATGACTTCCTTCGGTGGCGGGAACAGTTTCGGGTCCGGCGTATACAGCAGCGGCCAGACGAACTCGAAGTTGGGCCAGAGCATGTGCGTCACGCCCTTGGCCCCATCGCCCCCCAGCCACGGCCCGGCCAGCACCCGCACATAGAACAGCGCGCCGAAGAAGGCCAGGAAGAACATCACCTCGGAAAAGATGAACCAGCTCATGCCCCAGCGGAACGAGCGGTCCATCTGCGCACTGTAGAGCCCGGCGTGGCTTTCCTTGACCACTGCGCCGAACCAGCCGAACAGCATGTAGGCCAGGAACAGCGCGCCAACGAAGAAAATCAGCGGCCCGTGGGACTCCGGGTGGCCGGCCTTGAGGTCGTTGAACCAGGTGCCGAGCCCGAATACGGTGATGAACATGCCGATCGTGGCAATGATCGGCCACTTGCTCTGCGCCGGTACGTAGTAATGCTCGTGGCTTGCCATGACGTATCTCCTTCCCTCAACGGGCGCCCTCGGTCGCGGCTTGGGCGACCGGGGGGTGGCGAGCGGTGATGTCGAACAGGGTGTAGGCCAGGGTCAGGTGTTTCACCGACTCCGGCAGGTCGCGGTCGACGATGAAGCGCACCGGCATCTCGATGCGCTCGCCCGGCTGCAGAACCTGCTGGGTGAAACAGAAGCACTCGGTCTTGTGGAAGTACGCCGCAGCCTCGGCGGGGGTGATGCTGGGGATGGCCTGGGCGCTCATGGGCTGGTTGGTCGGGTTGCGGGCCACGAAGATCATCTGGTTCACCGCCCCCGGGTTGACCTCGATCTGGTCGGCGGTGGAGTGGAACTCCCAGCTCATGTCACCGGCATTGGTCGACATGAACTGCACCCGCACCGAACGGGTCGGGTCGCTCACCTGGGTGCCCGCGTACTGCCCGCCGGTCTTGCCGTTGATGCCGAAGGCCTTGCACATCACGTCGTAGATCGGCACCAGGGCAAAGCCGAAGGCGAACATCACCACGGTCAGCATCAGCAGGCGGCTGACCAGGCGTTTGAGCGACAAGCCGTCCATGGGCAAGCTCCTACTTCACTTCCGGCGGCGTCTGGAAGGTGTGGTAAGGCGCAGGTGAAGGGATCGACCACTCCAGCCCCTCGGCGCCGTCCCAGGGTTTGGCCGGTGCCGGCGCGCCACCGCGAATGCACTTGATGACGATGAACAGGAAGAAGATCTGCGTGGCACCGAACATGAAGGCGCCGATCGACGAGACCATGTTGAAGTCGGCGAACTGCAGGTTGTAGTCGGGGATGCGCCGGGGCATGCCGGCCAGGCCGACGAAGTGCATGGGGAAGAAGGCCAGGTTCATGCCGACGAACGACAGCCAGAAGTGCAACTTGCCCAAGGTCTCGTCGTACATGTGCCCGGTCCATTTCGGCAGCCAGTAGTAGGCCGAGGCAAAGATGCCGAATATCGCCCCGGGCACCAGCACGTAGTGGAAGTGGGCAACCACGAAGTAGGTGTCGTGGTACTGGAAATCCGCAGGCGCGATGGCCAGCATCAGCCCGGAGAAGCCGCCGATGGTGAACAGGATGACGAAGGCGATGGCGAACAGCATCGGCGTCTCGAAGGTCAGCGAGCCTTCCCACATGGTGCTGACCCAGTTGAACACCTTCACCCCGGTGGGCACGGCGATCAGCATGGTGGCGTACATGAAGAACAGTTCGCCCACCACCGGGATGCCGACCACGAACATGTGGTGGGCCCAGACGATGAACGACAGGAAGGCGATCGCCCCGGTGGCGTAGACCATCGAGGTATAGCCGAACAGCGGCTTGCGCGAGAACGCCGGGATGATCGAGCTGACCGCGCCGAAGGCCGGCAGGATCATGATGTACACCTCGGGGTGCCCGAAGAACCAGAACACATGCTGGAACAACACCGGGTCACCGCCGCCGGCCGCGCTGAAGAAGCTGGTGCCGAAATGGATATCCATCAGCATCATGGTCACCACGCCGGCCAGCACCGGCATCACCGCGATCAGCAGGAACGCGGTGATCAGCCAGGTCCAGACGAACAGCGGCATTTTCATCAGGGTCATGCCGGGGGCGCGCAGGTTGAGGATGGTGGCAATCACGTTGATCGCGCCCATGATCGAGCTGATGCCCATCAGGTGGATGGCGAAGATGAAGAAGGTCACGCTGGCCGGGGCGTAGGTGGTCGACAGCGGGGCATAGAAGGTCCAGCCGAAGTTCGGCCCGCCACCGGGGCTGAACAGGGTCGAGACCAGCAGCAGGAACGCCGCCGGCAGCAGCCAGAAGCTGAAGTTGTTCATCCGCGGCAGGGCCATGTCTGGCGCGCCGATCATCAGCGGGATCATCCAGTTGGCCAGGCCGACGAAGGCCGGCATCACCGCGCCGAACACCATGATCAGCCCGTGCATGGTGGTCATCTGGTTGAAGAACGCCGGCTCCACGATCTGCAGGCCGGGCTGGAACAGCTCGGCGCGGATCACCATGGCGAACGAGCCGCCGAGCAGGAACATGGTGAAGGCGAACCACAGGTACATCGTGCCGATGTCCTTGTGGTTGGTGGTCAGCACCCAGCGCATCAGGCCCTTGGCCGGGCCGTGGGCGTGTTCATGACCGTGGGCGTGGTCGTCGATCACTGCACTCATGTCCTGTCTCCTGCAATCCACTGACTGCCGCGGGTAGCCCGGCTCATTGCGCTTCGGCCTGCTTGAGCGCCAGCACGTCCTTCGGCGTGACCATGTCGCCCTTGTTGTTGCCCCAGGCGTTGCGCTCGTAGGTGACCACCGCGGCGATATCGACTTCCGAAAGCTGCTTGCCGAATGCCGCCATGGCGGTGCCCGGCTTGCCGTGGAAGACGATGCCCAGGTGCGCTTCCTTGGGCCCGGTGGCAATCTTCGAGCCCTTGAGGGCCGGGAACATCGGCGGCAGGCCCTGGCCCTCGGCCTGGTGACAGGCCACGCAGGTGGTGTGGTAGACCTTGTCGCCACGTGCCACCAGCTCTTCGAGGGTCCATTCCTTGCTGGTCAGTTCCTTGAGCTTGGCCGCCTCGGCCTTGCGCTCGCCGAGCCAGGTGTCGTAGTCGGCCTTGGATTTCACCTCGACCACCACCGGCATGAAGCCGTGGTCCTTGCCGCACAGTTCTGTGCACTGGCCACGGTAGATCCCGGGCTTCTCGACCCGGGTCCAGGCCTCGTTGACGAAGCCGGGGATGGCGTCACGCTTGACCGCGAAGGCCGGCACCCACCAGGAATGGATGACGTCGGCGGCGGTAACCAGGAAGCGCACCTTGGCGCCCACCGGCAGCACCAGCGGCTGGTCGACTTCGAGCAGGTAGTGCTCGTCCTTCGGCGACTGGTTGTGGATCTGCTCGGCGGGGGTGGCCAGGTTGCTGAAGAACTCGACGTCCTGGCCCAGGTACTTGTAGTGCCACTTCCACTGGTAGCCGGTGACCTGGATATCGATGTCCGAGTCGCTGGCGTCGTAGATGTCGATCAGGGTCTTGGTGGCCGGGATGGCCATGGCCACGAGGATCAGGAAGGGCACGACGGTCCAGAGGATCTCGACCCAGGTGTGCTCGTGGAAGTGCGCGGCCTGCTGCCCGGTGGAACGGCGGTGGACGACCATCGACCAGAACATCGCGCCGAACACCACGATGCCGATGATCACGCAGATCCAGAAGATGGTCATGTGCAGGTCGAACACCGCGTGGGAGACTTCCGTCGCCCCGGGCGCCATGTTCACCGTCCATGCTGCCTGTGCCTGACCAAACAATGACCACAGCAACAGGCCCATCCAGACATGTGGATGTCGCATCATTGCGGGTTCCCCTTATCGTTCTTGTAGTCCCGGAGGCGTGGACGACCTGCTACGACAAAGGGGGGAACGGTGGCCAAGACTGCCTGGCTTCGACGACCGAGCCCCCTGCTTAAGGCAGTCGGGCCTCATCAACGAATCACGTTTCAAGCGGAGTATAGCCACCGACCAATGGGGCGCAACGCGGGGACTGAAATGATCTTCACGCAACCAAACGTTTGCGCTGGAAGGTGCATGGATACTGGGCTGGGACACAATAATGGCACATTGATATAGCCAATTTCCTACACGTGCCTAAGCGATATAACAAATGCGTCTTAGCGATTCTCGCAAGCAAGCTAACTTAGTGTCTTCCGTTTGTAACGCCTTGTCCCTGGAGTTGTCATGAACATCGCTGCTGTACGCGAGCAGATCGAAAACGCCCATCAACATGAGAGCCGCACAGGCCAACTGAAAAACCGTCTCGAGAAGCAACTGCCACACCTGCACCCTTCGATCCACCTACCCCAGCAGGACGCCCAGGGTACTTTGGCCCGCTTCGTCGGCGCCTACATCAACGAGGTTCCAGAACTGCTCGAAGCCGCGCACACCGTGGCCCTCGAGGCCGGCATCGAATCGCAGATCAAGCCGGTGCTGAAGATTGCCGAGGCCTATTTCCTGCAGCCGCCGAGCGTGATGGCCGGGCAGGTCGGGCTCGATTGCCTGCTGGACGAGGCCTATCTGGCGCATCGTCTGGTCGAGGAGGTCAACGACCTGTATATCCGCCACTTCCAGCAGCCGCTGATTCCGGTGGATACCACGGTCGCCAACCTGATCGCCCACCAGCTGATCGGCGAGACCTTCGCCAACCAGCTGGATGAAGTGGTGCATCACTCGGTGGACGAGATGCTCGATGACGAAAGCTTCGCCGTGGAGTCAGTGGAGCGCTATCGCGACAAGCTGTCGAACCCGGAAACCGGAGAGGCCTGGAAACGCTGGCCGTGCCTGTCGCGCCAGCTGGGCGTGGAGTTGAGCCAGTCGGCCTGAGTTGACTTGATCCTACCTAGTCGCGGCAAGCCCGCTCCCACGAACTCGATCGTAGGAGCGGGCTTGCCCAGCGATAGGCCGCTACAGACTTACCCTAAGCGCCAACTCCCGCCGTAGTCCGCAACCGCCCCTCGACCCGCCGCTTCAGACGCCGCTGCTCCAGTACCAGCCGCGAGCCCTTGGCCGCGCCACTGCGCCCCCAATCCTCCAGCAGTTCCAGGCAGGAATGGTCGATATAGCTCAGGTTGCCCAGCGGCACATGCAACGTGGTCCCTTCCGGCACGGTATCCAGTACCTGGGTCAGCGCCGGCACCTTGAGGAAGGTGGCCGCGCCGCTCAGGCGCAGTTCCATGTGCCCCGGCGTACCCAATGCCACCAGATTGATCTTCAACCGCGCCGCCTTCAGCGCCAGCTTCAGCAGGGTCAGGGCAAAGCCCAGCAATACGCCGGTCAACAGGTCGGTGAAGATGATCGCCAGTGCAGTCGCCGCATAGGTGAACATCGGCATCCGCCCATAGCGGCCCAGGCCGCGGAACGCCTTGAAGTCGACCAGCTTGATGCCGGTATAGACCAGAACCCCGGCCAGGCTGGCCACCGGGATCTGCTGCAGCACACTGCTCAGCGCCACCACGAAGGCCAACAACCAGAGCCCATGGAAGATCGCCGAGGCGCGAGTCTGCGCACCGGCCTGGACATTGGCCGAACTGCGTACGATCACCCCGGTCATCGGCAACGCGCCAAGCACGCCGCAGAGCATGTTGCCGATACCCTGCGCCGACAGCTCACGGTCGAAATCCGAGCGCTGGCCACTGTGCATGCGATCGACTGCCGCCGCGGACAACAAGGTCTCGGCGCTGGCGATGAAGGCCAGGGCGAAGGCCGCCACCAGCAGGGTCGGGTCGGCCAGCTTGAGCAGGTCGTCGGGGCGCAGCCAGTCAATGGCCTCGGACAGGTCCGCAGGTACCTGCACGCGGTTGACCGGCAGTGCCAGCCACAAGCTGACAGCGGTCATTGCCGCCACCCCGAGCAAGGCACCGGGAATGAAGCGCAGGCGTTGCGGACGTAAACGCTCCCAACCCCACATGATGGCAATGGTGCCCAGGCCCAACGCGCCGGCCTGCCAACCGGCGCCTGCGCTTTCCAGCGGCAGGGCCGAGGCCAGCGTCGCCGGGAAGCCCAACAGGTTGTCCACGCCCGAAGGCTGGGGCGCCGTATCGAACATCACGTGCACCTGGGACAGCACGATCAGCACGCCGATCCCGGCAAGCATGCCGTACACCACCGCCGGCGCGGTGACCCGGAACCAGCAGCCCAGGCGCAAGCGCCCGGCCACCAGTTGCAGCAGGCCGGCCAACAACAGGATCGGCCCGAGCATGGCCACGCCATGCTGGCGCACCAGCTCGAACACCAGCACCGCCAGGCCCGCCGCCGGGCCGCTGACCTGCAACGGCGAGCCGGCGAGGAAACCCACGACGATGCCACCGATGATCCCGGTGATCAGTCCCTTTGCGGGCGGCATGCCCGAGGCGATAGCGATGCCCATGCACAAGGGCAGGGCCACCAGGAAGACCACCACCGAGGCCAGCAACTCACGCGGCAGGGCCGCCTTTATCTGTGTCATGTTCACCATGTAGCTCCTTTCTAGATTCACGGCCATTCCGCTGGCCGCTAGCACGGGGAAACCTGAACGACGCGCAGGCGTGGGCCGCCAGCGGGTCTGCCGGCACGGCATTCAGGAAGATTCAAGGCAGGCGAAGGCCGCGCCGCACCCATCGGGTGCAGCCGGCAATCAAGGCTTGTTCAGCGTGTTGGGGTCGCTTAGTAGCGGCCTCTCGGTGTGGCAGAAGGGATCGACTCGCCCGCGGTCAGCGGCAGGAAGCGGTCGCTGGCGGCATCGTAGGCTTCGATCTGGCTGGTTTCGATGTCGTAGATCCAGCCATGGATGTGCAGCTGCCCGGCGGCCAGGCGCGAAGCGACCGAGGGGTGGGTACGCAGGTGATGCAGCTGGGCGATGACGTTTTCCTTGGTCAGCAGCTGCATGCTTTCGTGCTCGCTGCCACAGGAGCAGTTGTCCTCGATCACGGTCCGCGCTACCTCGGCATGGCGCAGCCAGGCGGAAACGGTCGGCATCTTCGCCAGCGACTGCGGGTTGAGCACCGCTCGCATCGCGCCGCAGTCGGAGTGACCGCAGATGATGATGTGGTGCACGCCCAGCGCCAGCACGGCGTACTCGATAGCACTCGATACACCGCCGTTCATCTGGCCGTAGGGCGGCACCACGTTGCCGACGTTACGGGTCACGAACAGGTCGCCGGGCGAGCTCTGGGTGATCAGTTCGGGGACGATGCGCGAGTCTGCGCAGGTGATGAACATGGCCCGCGGCTTTTGCGCGGTAGCCAGTTTCTTGAACAGCTCTTGCTGCTCGGGAAAGACTTCGGTGTGAAACCGCAGGAAGCCGTCGACGATATGCTTCATGGCAGCATCAGCGCTTTCGGCGGGTGCAGCCGGGACGGCCTTGGAGGGGTCCTTGACGGGCATGATTCATCCTCTTGACGGTTTGAAAGTGAATTCCATGTTACCGGGGAAAGATTGGGGTGACGCGGGGATTTAGATGACGCGCACGGGTAAATAATCACAGTCATTGCTGACTCATGACTCACGCTAGCGTAGGAAACTTAACTGAAACTTAATTGCGCAGGCTCTAGAACGGGCGTTCTGGATAGGCGAGGGGAGCACTGAATAATAGCAAAAAAGCATCAGTTGCCAACCTTCATGAGTGAAATTGTTGGGTTGCTTTAGTTGTACTTATAGGTAGGGCTCGCCTTCCCGATTGAACGAGCCGCTGGCTAGAACAGTGCCATCTGTGCACCGGGAGGGCAGAAGGCACTGCAATCAAGCGCCAGGTCCTCCCGCCCTTCGAACCCCAGCCGCCTGGCCGCCTTGCGAAAGCGCTGCGCCAGCAAGTCAGCGAACACCCCTTCACCGCGCATCCGCGCACCGAATCGGCTGTCGTACAGTTCACCACCCCGGCTCTGACGAATCAGGCTCAGCACATGCGTGGCCCGCTGCGGGTAGTGATCGTGCAGCCACTGCTCGAACAACGGCGCCACCTCCAGCGGCAAGCGCAGCATCATGTACGCCGCGCTCTGCGCGCCGGCCTCCTTCGCCGCCTCCAGCAGGTGCTCCAGTTCGCTGTCATTGATCATCGGGATCATCGGCGAGCACAGCACGCCCACCGGAACACCTGCCTCACGCAGCACGCGAATAGCGCGCAGGCGCGCCTTTGGAGCGGCCGCACGTGGTTCAAGGGTGCGCTTGAGCTCATCGTCCAGGGTGGTGAGGCTGATCATCACCCGCGCCAGGCGCTGGCTGGCCAGCTCGCTCAGCAGGTCCAGGTCGCGCAGCACCAGCGAGCCCTTGGTGACGATGGTCACTGGGTGGCGGTAACGCAGCAGCACTTCGAGCAGGCGCCGGGTCAGCTGTTGTTCACGCTCGATGGGCTGGTAAGGGTCGGTGTTGGACCCCAGGTTGATCGGCGCACAGACGTAGCCAGGCTTGCTCAACTGCTGCTCGAGCACCTCGGCGGCGTTGGTCTTGGCGATCAGCTTGGTTTCGAAATCCAGGCCGGGAGAGAGATCCCAATAGGCGTGACTGGGGCGCGCATAGCAGTAGATGCAACCGTGCTCGCAGCCGCGATACGGATTTATGGAGCGGTCGAAGGGCAGGTCAGGGGAGGTATTGCGGGCGATGATGGTCTTGGCCGTCTCGACCCGCACCTCGGTGCCCTGGGTGAGTGGGACTTCCTGGTACCAGCCATCGTCCTCGGCCACTGAAACGCTGGGAGCGAAGCGGTTGTGCGGATTGTCGGCAGTGCCGCGGCCGCGAATGGGGGCTGGTTTCATGATGACAACTCGGATTACTGTTCATTCATACAGTAATCCGAGACCAACGGGATGGCTACAGCCGATTATCGCGGGGCAAGCGCGCTCCCACGCTGTGCGTGCGTGGAAGCGCGCTTGCCCAGCGCTTTACCTTCAATCCTGCGGCTTCTTCAGCTTCGGATTGGGGAAGAACTGCACGGTCTGCACCTTGGCCGGCGGCGCTTTCGGCGCCAGGTGATTGACCCGGGTGCCGAGCTCGCTGGGTACCGACAGGCCTTGTTCGTTCAGGGTGTCAGTGAACCCACAGGCCACGCACTCACGGTGCGGCACACCGTCCTCGTTCCACATCATCAGCTTGTCCATCTCGCTGCACGCCGGGCAAACCGCCCCGGCGATGAAGCGTCGCTTGCTCTTGCTCACGGCTACCTCACTCATGCCGCCGCGTCCTCGGTGAGGCCGCTGTGGCGCAACAATGCATCGATGGAAGGCTCGCGGCCACGGAAGTCGACGAACAGCACCATCGGCTCGCGGGAACCGCCACGGGCCAGGATGGCTTCGCGGAAGGCGCGGCCGGTCTCGGCGTTGAGCACACCTTCTTCCTCAAAGCGCGAGAAGGCGTCGGCCGACAGCACTTCAGCCCACTTGTAGCTGTAGTAACCCGCCGCATAACCGCCGGCGAAGATGTGCGCGAAGCTGTTGGGGAAGCGGTTGTAGGCCGGCGGACGCATCACCGAGACCTCGTCACGCACGCCCTCGAGCACCTGCAGCACGCTGCGGCCGTCGCCATGGGTGGCGTGCAGCTCGAAGTCGAACAGCGAGAACTCCAGCTGGCGCACCATCATCATGCCGGACTGGAAGTTCTTCGCCGCGAGCATCTTGTCCAGCAGGTCCTGGGGCAATGCCTCACCGGTCTCGTAGTGGCCGGAGATCAGCGCCAGGCCCTCGGGCTCCCAGCACCAGTTCTCCATGAACTGGCTCGGCAGCTCCACCGCGTCCCAGGCCACGCCGTTGATGCCGGACACACCGGCATGCTCGATGCGGGTCAGCAGGTGGTGCAGGCCGTGCCCGAACTCGTGGAACAGGGTGGTGACTTCGTCGTGGGTAAGCAGCGCGGGCTTACCGGGCGTGGCGGGGGTGAAGTTGCACACCAGGTTGGCCACCGGGCTCTGCAGGCTGCCATTGGCGGTGCGGCGATGGTCGCGGGCGCCATCCATCCAGGCACCGCCACGCTTGTTGGCGCGGGCATAGAGGTCGAAGAAGAAGCGGCCGACGTGCTGGCCGTTTTCCTTGATCTCGAACAGGCGCACGTCCGGGTGCCAGCTATCGAAGCCCTTGAGCTCATTGATCTCGATACCGTACAGGCGCTGCACGATGACGAACAGGCCGGACAGCACCTTGTCGATCGGGAAGTAGGCGCGCAGCGCTTCCTGGGACACGCTGTAGCGCTGCTCGCGCAGCTTCTCGCCGAAGTACCCGGCGTCCCAGCTGGCCAGCTCGGGGGTGCCTTGCTCGGCGGCATAGGCCTTGAGCTGCTCCAGGTCCTGGGCGGCGAATGGCTTGGAACGCTTGGCCAGGTCGCGCAGGAAACTCAGCACCTGGTCGCTGGATTCGGCCATCTTGGTGGCCAGGCTCAGCTCGGCGAAGTTCTTGTAACCCAGCAGCCCGGCCAGTTCCTGGCGTAGGTCGAGGATCTCTTCCATCACCGGGCCGTTGTCGAACTGGCCGGCATTCGGGCCCTGGTCGGAGGCACGGGTGCAGTAAGCGGCATACAGCTCTTCGCGCAGGGCGCGGTCGCTGGCGTAGGTCATCACTGCGTAGTAGCTGGGGAACTCCAGGGTGATCAGCCAGCCGTCCAGGCCCTTGGCCTGCGCTGCGGCGGCCATCTGCGCCTTGGCCGAGTCGGTCAGGCCGGCCAGCGCGGCTTCGTCGGTGACGTGCTTGGTCCAGGCCTGGGTGGCGTCGAGCAGCTGGTTGGAGAAGCGGCTGCCCAGTTCGCTGAGCTTGCTCTGCACCTCGGCGTAGCGCTGCTGCTTGTCGGCCGGCAAGTCGATGCCCGACAGGCGGAAATCGCGCAAGGCGTGATCGATGATGGTCTTCTGCGCCACGTCGAAGCTGGCGGCTTCAGGGCTGGCGGCCAGGGCTTCATACGCTTCGAACAGGGCACGGTTCTGGCCCAGCTCGGTGGAATAGGCGCTCAGGGCAGGCAGGCACGACTCGTAGGCCTCGCGCAGTTCCTGGCTGTTGCACACCGCGTTGAGGTGGCTGACCGGGCTCCAGGCAGCGCCCAGGCGGTCGTTGAGTTCGTCCATCGCCAGCACCAGGCCGGCCCAGGTCGGGTTCTTGCCCTGCTTTTCGAGGATCTCGGCGATGGCCTTGCGGTTGTCGGCGAGGATCTGCTCGATCGCCGGCAGCACATGCTCGGCGCGAATCGCCGAGAAGGGCGGCAGATCATGGGACTGCAGCAGCGGGTTGTTCGCACTCACGGTTCGGGTACCTTGGCAGGAGAAACACGGGACCATCTTAATTACAATCGACGCCGACCGCAGCAGGCAGCCTGCCTATCGGCATTGCAGAGGAACACTATCATGGCCATCCGCACGTTTCGGGAACACACGCCGAAAGTGGGACCACGGGCCTTCGTCGACCGTTCGGCGGTGGTCATCGGCGACGTCGAGATCGGCGAGGACAGCTCGATCTGGCCGTTGACCGTGGTGCGCGGCGACATGCACCGCATCCGTATCGGCGCGCGCACCAGCGTGCAGGACGGCAGCGTGCTGCACATCACCCACGCCGGGCCCTTCAACCCCGATGGCTACCCACTGATCATAGGCGACGAGGTGACCATCGGTCACAAAGTCATGCTGCATGGCTGTACCCTGGGCAATCGCATCCTGGTCGGCATGGGCAGCACCATCATGGACGGCGCCATCGTCGAGGACGAAGTGATCATCGGCGCCGGCAGCCTGGTGCCACCCGGCAAACGCCTGGTCAGCGGCTACCTTTACATGGGCAGCCCGGTGAAGCAGGTGCGCCTGCTGAGCGAGCAGGAACACGCGTTCTTCCCCTACAGCGCCGGCAACTACGTCAAGCTCAAGGACCAGCACCTGGCCGAAGGCTACGACCGCCCGGAATGAATTCGACTGCAGAGAACACCATGCACCAGCAAAACATCCTCTTCGACCTCGACGGCACCCTGACCGACCCGCGCCTGGGCATCACCCGCTCGATCCAGTACGCCCTGGCCAAGCTGGGCATCGACGAGCCGGACCTTGCCCGCCTCGAGCACTTCATCGGCCCACCCTTGCTGCAGGCGTTCATGCAGTTCTATGCCTTCGACGAGGCCAAGGCCTGGGACGCGGTGAACTACTACCGGGAGCGCTTCAAGGTAACCGGGCTTTACGAGAATCTAGTGTTCGACGGCGTGCCCGAGTTGCTGCAAGCGCTCAATGGCCAGGGCCGCACCCTGTACATCGCCACCTCCAAACCCTGGGAGTTCGCCCGCGAAATCGCCCGGCATTTCGCCTTCGACCATCACTTCAAGGTGATCTACGGCAGTGAGCTCGATGGCACGCGGACCAACAAGGTGGAGCTGATTCGCCACCTGCTGGACGAGGAGGGCCTGGATCCGACGCAGACCTTGATGATCGGGGATCGCAAGCATGACCTGATCGGTGCGCGCAGCAACGGTTTGCAGGCGGTGGCGGTGGGATACGGGTTCGGCAGCCGTGAGGAACTGGAGGCCGAGGCGCCGGCGTTCCACTTCGAGACGCTGGCCGAGCTGCACCAGGCGTTCGTGCGCTAATCAAGCTTTATCGCAGATCAGGCCCGCCCCCACGAGCTGTCGTGGGAGCGGGCTTGCCCCGCGATGAGGCCAGCGCTGCCAACGCCAATTTGCGCTGTTCGATCGGCAACCGCCCAAGCGCCTCCACCCGCTCATAAAACCGCTGCCAATCCCCACCGACCTCTTTGAACAACTGCGAAAAAGCCGGCACCCACTGGTCATACAGGCCAAACGGCAACAACTTCGCATTGTTCATCGGCCCGTACATCCAGGCATCGAAACGCCGATCCCCCGCCCAATCCCGATCCCGCACCTCTCGGTATTCGCGCCGCAAGCGTTCGAACTCCGCCTGCTTGGCCGCCCGCTTGACCGCCGCATCCAGCGGCCCGGCATAGATCGCCTGCAGGCGCTCGCGGCTGGCCAGCACCAGGCGTATGAAGGCGTCGCGTTGCCCGGCGCCATGCTCCTCGACCGCCGCCAGCCCGCGCGCGGCGCGCCATTGTCGCGTGCCCTCCTGCTCGACGAACGACGCGAACGATTCGTTGAACTCGGTATCGTCCTGTACGTAGAAGCGCTGATGCGCCAGCTCATGGAAAATCACCGTGGCCAGGCGCTCCTCGCCCCAGCCGGTCATGGTCGAAAGAATCGGGTCGTCGAACCAGCCCAGGGTGGAGTAGGCCTCCACGCCCCCGACGTAGACATCCAGCCCCTCCTGGCGCATCAGCGCCGCCGCTCCGCGGGCGGCACCCTGGCGGTAGTAGCCACGATAGGCCACGCAACCGGCGACGGGGAAACAATGGGTCACCGGCTGCAATGACAGCTCCGGGGTGGCAAACACGTTCCACACCACGTAAGGCCGGCCGAGATCGGCATACACCCGATAGCTGCCGTTGTCCGGCAACTTCAGTTGCGCGCTGGCGAACGCCCGGGCTTTTTCGGCGAACAGCAGGCGCTGACGCAAGGCCGGGCTGGTGGCAGGATCTGCAATCACCCGATCCAGCGGCTGGCGTGCCCGCAACAGCTGCCATTGCCCCTCGGCCAGCTGACCGTAATAGCTCACGCTGGAGCAACCGCTCAGCAGGACAGCCAGCGTCACGGGAACAAACCGGGTGAAAACGCGGTCGAGAGCCCGACGGCTGCAGCGCATGAAAAGAAAAAGTCCAAACATCGAGGCTGTCTATCTCGCTCGTCGGCCGAATGCGACCAAGACTATCTCGCCAAGGGGAAGCATTGCCATGCGTACACTGTTTACCGTCGGCACGCTCGTGCTGTTGTCCGGGTGTTCCACCTTGCCCGACCCGGACCCGAATCAGGCCTGGGTAGACCTGGCACCGGGTGACAACGATTCGCTGCACGCCCTGCAAGTGGATGAGCGCGACTGGGCCGACAGCCGCTATTTCGAGGTACAGCCCGGCAACCACGAACTGACCGTGCGCTACCAGTTCGCCGTGACGCCCAGCAACATCGGCCCGGTGGAGGAGCCGCTGTGGCGCGACTGCCAGCTCAATCTCACCTTCAAGGACTTCACTGCCGGCCAGCGCTACCAGATGCAAGCCGGCAGCATTGGCTTCCGGCCGTGGATCAAACTCTACGACCAGCGCCAGAAGCTGATCGGCCAGGGCGAACCGGCAGGCTGCCAGCGCACCTGAACACCGCGAACGGCGCTATGCTTGTAGCCTGTGAATCGCGAGCGGGAGTTTCACCATGCGCCAGCCCATGATGCTGATGGCCCTCAGTGCTTTGGGGGCTTGCGCCAGCCCCTTGCCCCCCGCCGACCCCGGCAAGGCCTGGATCGACATGTACACCATCACCCCCGGCCGCACCCTCATGGCCGACCGCCTGGACGGCAAGCGCCTGGACGATGGCCGCTACTTTCAGGTGACGCCGGGCCGGCACGAACTGGTGGTGCGTTTCGACTACGAGATCTACGCCGGTGGCTTCAGTACCGACCCGACCGAGCGGACCTGCTACCTGACCGTGCGCTACAACGATTTCAAGGCGGGCGAGCGTTACCGCCTGGAGGCCCGGGCTCCGGCGATGCAGCCGCAGGTGCTGTTGTACGACGCCAGCCGCAAGGTGCTGGTGAACGAACCGAGCAACGTCACATGCATTCCTTGATCGATGGCGGGGCTGCTGTGCAGCCCCGACTGTCGAGCCTTACCGATCATTCTTCTGGTAGATGATCTTCTTCGTGCCGCCATCGCAGCTGCCAACGATCATGTTGGGGTCACTGACCTCGGCGTTGGGCACGATCTCCAGCGTGTAGGAGGAAACCTTGTTCGCCTGGATCTTTGCTTCGATCTCGGCCTTGAGTTCCTCGCACGGCTTGGGCGCGGCCAATGCGGCGGTGGCCAGCAGGGAAGCCAGCACACCAAATGCTACGCGGATCATGGAACGGCTCCTGAGGCAGGGCAGACGAGCTGCCAACGCTGATTAGACTACAGGAAACCGCCGCCGTTGCGCCTCCTAGGAAAGCAGGGTGGCATCCAGGCTGATAGTTGCGTTCAGCACCTTGGACACCGGACAGCCAGCCTTGGCCTTGTTGGCGATCTCCTGGAACTGCGCCTCGCTGGCCCCAGGCACGGTGGCCTTGAGGGTCAGGTGAACGGCGGTGATGGCAAAGCCATCGGCCTGTTTGTCCAGGCTCACCTCGGCGTGAGTGTCGATCCGTTCAGGCGTGAATCCCGCCTCGCCCAACATCATCGACAACGCCATGGAGAAGCAGCCGGCATGGGCAGCGCCGATCAGCTCTTCCGGGTTGGTCCCGGGCGTGCCTTCGAAACGGGTGTTGAAGCCGTAGGGCGCTTGCTTGAGCGCGCCGCTTTCAGTGGAGATCTGGCCCTTGCCATCCTTCAGGCCACCTTGCCAGAGCGCCGATGCTGTCTTCTTCATGCTGCCTCCTCTCACAGGGTTGGGGTGTCTAAGGTTCTGAGGACCAGGCCCACGCCAAGTTCAGATCAATCTGTAAGAAGGCATTGAATCCAGCGAATATGCCCATACAGAGTCCAGAAGGCCCATGGCCAACCACCTGTAGCGGAGGCTCCAATGACGCACCTGCGAGACCTGAAGATTTCCACCCTCGACCTGGTGCCCGTGCGCGCCGACGGCAGTCCGGCGCAATCGCTGCGCAATTCGCTCGACCTGGCGCAACACGTCGAGCGTTTCGGCTACAACCGCTTCTGGGTCGCCGAGCATCACAACATGGACGGTATCGCCAGCTCGGCCACCGCCGTGCTGATCGGTTACCTCGCCGGTGGTACCTCGACCATCCGCATCGGCTCTGGTGGGGTGATGCTGCCTAACCACGCACCGCTGGTGATCGCCGAACAGTTCGGCACCCTCGCCAGCCTGTACCCAGGCCGCATCGATCTGGGCCTGGGCCGCGCCCCAGGTTCCGACCAGATGACTGCCCGCGCCTTGCGCCGCGAGCGCTCCGGCAGCGCCGACGACTTTCCGGACGATGTCGAGGAACTGTCGCGCTACCTGGGCCCGCGCACCGACGACCAGAAAGTCATCGCCGTGCCCGGCCACGACACCGAGGTACCCATGTGGCTGCTCGGCTCCAGCCTGTTCAGTGCCCAGCTCGCCGGCATGCGCGGCATGCCCTACGCCTTTGCTTCGCATTTCGCGCCGCGCTACATGCACGAGGCGATCCGCATCTATCGCGACCATTTCAAACCGTCGACGACGCTGGACAAGCCTTACGTGATGCTGGGCATTCCGATGGTGGTGGCTGAAACCGACGAAAAGGCCGAATACCTGGCCACCTCGGTGTACCAGCGCATCCTTGCGCTGATCCGTGGCCAGAGCCTGATGCAGCGCCCGCCCGTCGAGAGCATGAATGGCCTTTGGCTGCCCCATGAACGTGATGCGGTGAGCAGCTTCCTGGGCCTGGCGATGATCGGCAGCCCGCAGAAGGTGCGGGCGAAGGTCGAGGTATTGCTGGAGCAGACAGGGGCGGACGAGCTGATCTTTACCAGTGACCTGTATGAGCACACCGACCGTATCAAGTCCTATGAGCTGATGGCGCAGGCGCTCAAGGACGAGTGAAATCAATCGCGGGGCAAGCCCACTCCCACAGGACTAGCAGAGCCTTTGTGGGTAGCGGCCTTGTCCCGCGGTACAGCTACTAATCACGGCTGTAGGCGATGACCTTGGTACCACCCTCACAGGTACCCACCACCTTGTCGGCAGGATCACCTTTGGGTGCGATCGTAAGCTTGTAGCCCTTCACACCCTTGGCATCCAGCTTCGCCGCAATCTCAGCCTTGAGTTCCTCGCACGGCTTGCCCGCCGCCATCGCGCCGCCAGCCAGCACCATCAGGCCCACGGCCAGAATCAATTTCTTCATCGATCGCTTTCCTTGTACAGATCAAAGACAAAAAGGGCGCGAAGCACGCGCCCTGCAACCTTAACCTTGATACCTCAACACGCCGGGCAAGCCTAGCCCAGCTTGGTTTCAGCTGTTGGCGATGCGGAACCCAACCTTCAGCGTCACCTGGAAATGCGCGGCCTGGTTGTCACGGATATGCCCGCGGGTATCGATCACTTCGAACCATTCCAGGTGCTTGATGCTCTTGCCGGCCTCGGCCAGGGCATTGTTGATCGCTTCTTCGATGCTGGTGGGCGAGGACCCGACCAGCTCGATCTTCTTGTAGGTGTGATGATCCGACATGAGCGCTCTCCTTGAGTGGGTAGTGGCTTGAGCCTAGCAGCACAGGCCCGGTTTACCTGCGAGCGATCGCCGCAGGGGAAAGTTCGATCGCACTTTCACCCAGCTGCGCAGTCGCAACCTGTACATCCCCACTCAGCAAGGAGAGTCGACATGGCACGCAATGCGTTGCGCAAAACCTCACTGGAAAGCATGGAAGCCGAGATCGAAAGCCTCCTCAAGACTCTGGAAGGCCTCAAGCACGATGCGTCGGAAGAAACGCAGAAGACCATGAAGACGCTGCGCGGCAACGCCGAAAGCGCCCTCAAGCACTCACGCAGCCTGCTCAGCGATGCCTATGAGGAAGTGAAGACCCGCACCCGCGAAACCGGTGTAGCCACCCGCGACTACGCCCAGGAACACCCCTGGACCACCGCAGGTGTCGCGGTGGGCGCCCTGGGCCTGCTGGCCGCCTACCTGATGTGCCGCCGCAACTAACCCGTCTGTCGCTGCAGCTCCTGGCGCAGCCATTGCGCCAGTTGCTCGGCGCGCCCGTCCGCGGCGCGCCGGGGTACCCACAAGGCCAGTGCCGCATTGGTGGGGGAAAAGCCCCATGGCGCGGCCAACCGCCCAGCCTTCAAGTCGTCCGCCACCAGCGGTTGCGGGGCGATGGCCACCCCCAGCCCGGCTACCGCTGCTTCCAGCAAGTAGTAGAGATGCTCGAAGGCTTGCCCGTAACTCAGCGCCTCGGGCGCCAGCCCATGCTGTCGCGCCCAGGTAGGCCAAGCCTGCGGCCGCGAGGTCGTATGGAGTACGGCAACATGCTGCAAAGCCACGGCTGGCAAGGCTTTCAAACGATCGAAAGCGTCAAAGCGCGGGCTCATCACCGGGCCGATGCGCTCTTCGGCGAGCACATGCACCTGCATGTCCGCCGGCCACGGTGGCTCTGCGTAAACCAGCAGTGCGTCCAACCCCGGGCGTCGCGGATCAAGGTCACCTTCGCCCGCTGACAGGTGCAGGCGCAGCTCCGGCAGGTCGGCTTTCAGGCGCCCCAGGCGCGGGATGAACCAACGCGCCAGCAAGCTGCCGGAGCAACCGAGCACGAACGGCGCTTCGTCGGCAGCGCGGGAAAGCTCGGCGCAGACACCGCGCAGCCGGTCGAAGGCCTCGAAGCTGGCATCGCGCAGACGCACACCGGCATCTGTGAGTTTGACGCCACGCCCGTCCTTGACGAACAAGGCTACCCCCAGATGCTCCTCAAGCACCTTGATCTGCCGGCTGACCGCGCCATGGGTTACATGAAGCGCTTCTGCTGCCTGGCTGACACTGTTCAGCCGGGCTGTCGCCTCGAAGGCCCGCAACGCATTGAGGGGAGGAAGGTCCTGAGCCATCTTACTCGTGAGTTTTCCTGACAGGTTTGCGCAATCTTATCGGTTTTCAGCCGGCCACGTCGTGGTTAGAGTAAAGCCCATCGAATCTCTACTTCGCCTACGGAGCGCCCCATGACCCAGACCCAATACCGCCCCGGCCCCGACGCCAACGGCCTGTTCGGCTCGTTCGGCGGCCGCTACGTGGCCGAAACCCTGATGCCGCTGGTGCTCGACCTTGCCCGCGAATACGAAGCCGCCAAGGCCGATCCCAAGTTCCTTGAAGAGCTGGCCTACTTCCAACGCGACTACATCGGCCGGCCCAACCCGCTGTACTTCGCCGAGCGCCTGACCGAGCACTGCGGCGGCGCCAAGATCTTCTTCAAGCGTGAAGAACTCAACCACACCGGCGCGCACAAGGTGAACAACTGCATCGGCCAGGTGCTGCTGGCCAAGCGCATGGGCAAGAAACGCCTGATCGCCGAAACCGGCGCCGGCATGCACGGCGTGGCCACCGCCACCGTCGCCGCGCGCTTCGGCCTGCCCTGCGTGATCTACATGGGCGCCACCGACATCGAGCGCCAGCAGGCCAACGTGTTCCGCATGAAGCTGCTGGGCGCCGAGATCGTCCCGGTCACCGCCGGCACCGGCACGCTCAAGGACGCGATGAACGAGGCCCTGCGCGACTGGGTCACCAACGTCGAAGACACCTTCTACCTGATCGGCACCGTGGCGGGTCCCCACCCGTACCCGGCGATGGTCCGCGACTTCCAGTCGATCATCGGCAAAGAGACCCGCGCCCAACTGCACGAGAAGGAAGGGCGCCTGCCCGACAGCCTGATCGCCTGCGTCGGCGGCGGCTCCAACGCCATGGGCCTGTTCCACGAGTTCCTCGAAGAGCCGAGCGTCAAGATCATCGGCGTCGAGGCCGGCGGCCACGGCGTGCACACCGACAAGCACGCGGCCAGCCTCAACGGCGGCATGCCGGGCGTGCTGCACGGCAACCGCACCTACCTGCTGCAGGACGACGACGGCCAGATCACCGACGCCCACTCGATCTCTGCAGGCCTGGACTACCCCGGCATCGGCCCGGAGCACGCCTACCTGCATGAAGTGAAGCGCGTGGAGTACGTCAGCATCACCGACGACGAAGCCCTGGACGCCTTCCACACCAGCTGCCGACTGGAAGGCATCATCCCGGCGCTGGAAAGCTCCCACGCCCTGGCCGAGGCGATCAAGCGCGCGCCGACGCTGCCCAAGGACCACTTGATGGTGATCTGCCTGTCCGGTCGCGGCGACAAGGACATGCAAACCGTGATGAACCATATGGCCGCCCAGGAGAAACAGGCATGAGCCGTCTCGAACAACGCTTCGCCGATCTCAAGGCCGAAGGCCGCTCGGCATTGGTCACCTTCGTTACCGCTGGCGACCCCGGCTACGATGCCTCGCTGCAAATCCTCAAGGGCCTGCCGGCCGCCGGTGCCGACGTGATCGAGCTGGGCATGCCGTTCACCGACCCGATGGCCGACGGCGTGGCCATCCAGCTCGCCACCCTGCGCGCCCTGGAAGCTGGCCAGACCCTGGCCAAGACCCTGAAAATGGTGCGTGAATTCCGTGTGGAGAACCAAACCACCCCGATCGTGCTGATGGGTTACTACAACCCGATCCATCGCTTCGGCGTGGAGCAGTTCGTCGCCGAAGCCAAGGAAGCTGGTGTCGATGGCCTGATCATCGTCGACCTGCCGCCGGAGCACGACGCCGAGCTGGCTACCCCGGCCCAGGCCGCCGGCATCGACTTCATCCGCCTGACCACCCCGACCACCGACGACGCGCGCCTGCCGCGCGTGCTGGAGCGCAGCTCCGGGTTCGTCTACTACGTGTCGGTGGCCGGCGTGACCGGTGCGGGCTCGGCGACCACCGAGCATGTGACCGAGGCCATTGCGCGCCTGCGTCGGCATACCGACCTGCCGATCAGCGTTGGTTTCGGCATTCGTACACCGGAGCAGGCTGCGGCTATCGCCCGCCTGGCCGATGGCGTGGTGGTGGGCTCGGCGCTGGTCGACAAGATCGCCCAGGCCAAGGGTGCCGACCAGGCTGTGAATGATGTGCTGAGCCTGTGCTCGGCGCTGGCTGAAGGTGTGCGCGCGGCACGCAACTAAGCGCGAGGGCTTCGCCCTCGATCGCCGGCAAGCCGGCTCCCACACGACTCGTGGGAGCTTGCCGGCCCAAGCAACTAGCCTTCGAAAATCGACAGGTCCAGCGGCCTGATCGCCCCCATCCAGATCGCATGATCGCGGTGATCCGCCAGTTCATCCCCGGTTTCCGGATGCAGGAACACCACCAGCCCCTTGCGATACAGCGCCAGCCACGGCAGTACCACCCCCACCACCTCCGGCCCGAACGCCAGCTGGCAGCTCCAGTCCGGGTGCGGCCCGACCGGTTTCTGGTGCATGCGGCCCATGGTCACGGGGAACAGCCGCGTCGCCTCCTCGCATAGTTCACGGGCCTGTTCCATGGTCGATGCGTCGTAGTACACGTGGGCGTGATAGCCCTTGATCCTTTGCACGGTGGCTCCTGATTGCAGTAATGCGAATATCTTGGAGTCTACGCCATCTCATTACAGGCGCTCCTGCTCCAGCCAATCCACAAACCGCTCGATCAACGCCCCACGCCGCTTGCGTGGCGGCAGTACCACGTAATACCCCCGCTTCGAGCGCAAGCTGCCTTCCAACGGCCGACACAGCAGCCCCTGCTCGACCAGCCCGTCCACCAGGTGCGCCCAGCCGATCGCCACGCCCTGGCCGGCAATTGCGGCCTGAATCAGCAGGGTGTAGTTGTCGAACCGCAGCTGACCGGACGGAGGAGGGCTGTCCACACCAAGACCGCGGAAAACTCCGGCCCAATCGAACCAGCGACTGGCCTGCTCACCCTTCAGATGCAGCAATGGCAATCGCTGCAAAGCAACGGCTGACAAGGGTTTGCCATGAATCAGCCGAGGGCTGCACACCGGGAAAACTTCCTCATCGAACAGCCAGCGGCTCTCGCCCTGATGGAAGCGTCCATTACCAAACAGCACCGCCACATCGATGTCCGGGCGCAGCATCGCCTGGCTGCGCTCGCCGGTCACCAGGCTCACGTCCACCTGTGGATAAGCCTCGTGGAAACGCTGCAAGCGTGGCATCAGCCAGAACGCCGCAAAGGCGAAGTCGGTCGCCACCTGCAGCACCTCGCGCTGACCGCGCCCACTGGCTTGGGCAACGCCATCGTCCATCACCTGCAAGCCCTGGTGCACCTGCTCGAACAACAGCAACCCCGCCTCGGTCAGCTCGATGCCCCGGTAGATCCGGTCGAACAACCGCGTGCCCAGCTGCGCCTCCAGGCGCTTCATCTGCTGGCTCACCGCCGGCTGGGTGGTGCCCAGCTCCACGGCGGCAGCGGTAAAGCTGCGCAGGCGGGCGGCGGCCTCGAACACGCGCAAGGTGTCGAGGGGCAGGTCGGCAAGGTGCTCGAACATAAGCTTGGCTAATCCCAGTCATTGCCCGGCATGGGCTTTACCCCTGTTATCCACAGCCGCATGCTGGATTGCAAGCTGTACCCATAACCCTCGACGATGGAAGGCACCCATGAAGCGACCCAACATCCTGTTCATCATGGCCGATCAGATGGCCGCGCCCTTGCTGCCCATCTACAACCCATCGCCGATCAAGATGCCCCACCTGGCCCGCCTCGCCGAGCAGGCCGTGGTGTTCGACAGTGCCTACTGCAACAGCCCGCTTTGCGCGCCGTCGCGCTTCACCCTGGTCAGCGGCCAGTTGCCCAGCCGCATCGGCGCCTACGACAACGCCGCCGACTTTCCTGCCGACGTCCCGACCTACGCTCACTACCTGCGCCGCCTTGGCTACCGCACCGCGCTGTCAGGCAAGATGCACTTCTGCGGCCCCGACCAGTTGCACGGCTACGAAGAGCGGCTGACCAGCGATATCTACCCGGCCGACTACGGCTGGGCGGTGAACTGGGATGAGCCGGACGTGCGCCCGAGCTGGTACCACAACATGTCATCGGTGCTGCAAGCCGGGCCGTGCGTGCGTACCAACCAGCTGGATTTCGACGAGGAAGTGGTGTTCAAGGCGCGTCAGTACCTTTACGACCATGTACGCGAGGATGATGGCCGGCCGTTCTGCCTGACCGTTTCCATGACCCATCCGCACGACCCCTACACTATCCCCAGACACTACTGGGATATGTACGAAGCTGTGGATATCCCGCTGCCGCGCGACGAAATCGCACAGGATCAGCAGGACCCACACTCGCAACGCCTGCTCAAGGTCTACGACCTGTGGAACAAGCCGCTGCCCGTGGACAAGATCCGCGACGCCCGCCGCGCCTACTTCGGCGCCTGCAGCTACATCGACGACAACATCGGCAAGCTGCTGCGGACCCTCGAGGAGTGCGGCTTGGCCGACGACACCCTGATCGTGTTCTCGGGCGATCACGGCGACATGCTTGGCGAGCGCGGGCTCTGGTACAAGATGCACTGGTTCGAGATGGCGGCGCGGGTGCCGCTGTTGATCCATGCGCCCAAGCACTTCGCACCGGCGCGAATCGGCGCCAGTGTGTCCACCTGCGATCTGCTGCCAACCCTGGTCGAACTGGCGGGCGGCGCTGTGGATAACCACCTGCACCTGGATGGCCGCTCGCTGCTCGGCCACCTGCAAGGGCAGGGCGGGCATGACGAAGTGATCGGCGAGTACATGGCCGAAGGCACGGTCGGCCCGCTGATGATGATCCGCCGCGGCCCCTACAAGTTCGTGTACAGCGAAGACGACCCATGGCTACTCTACGACCTGAGCCGCGACCCGCACGAGCGGGAGAACCTCACCGGCAGCCCGGACCACCAGGCGCTGCTGCAGGCATTTGCCGATGACGCCAGGCAGCGCTGGGATATCCCGGCCCTGCGCCAGCAGGTGCTGGCCAGCCAACGGCGCCGCCGCCTGGTGGCCGAGGCACTGGCCATCGGCAAGCTGGAAAGCTGGGACCACCAACCATTGGTGGACGCCAGCCAACAGTACATGCGCAACCATATCGATCTCGACGACCTCGAGCGCAAGGCACGTTATCCACAGCCCGCACCCCTGGATTGAGAAGAGAGGCCGCCATGCAGAAGTTCTCCACCGCCGTGCTCACCCTGGCCCTGAGCCTGGGCACGGCACATGCCGCCGACAGCGACGCGCAATGCAGCACCGTGAAGATGGCCGACCCCGGCTGGAGCGATATCGCCAGCACCAACGCCATCGCCCGCCTACTCCTGGAAAGCCTGGGCTACCAGGTGAAGATCGACAGCCTGGCCGTGCCGATCATCTACGGCGGCCTGAAGGATGGCCGGGTGGATGCCTTCCTCGGCAACTGGATGCCGGCCCAGCAGGGCTTTCATGACAAATTCATCGCCAATGGCGATGTGCAGCAGCTGGCGAAGAACCTGGAAGGCACCGAGTTCACCCTGGCGGTGCCCGATTACGTATGGAACGCGGGCGTGAAGGACTTCGCCGACCTGCAAAAGCACGCTGCGCAGTTCGACAAGAAGCTCTACGGCATCGGCTCCGGCGCGCCGGCCAACCTGTCGCTGAAAGAGATCATCGACAAGAACGAGTTCGACCTGGGCCAGTGGAAACTGGTCGAGTCCAGCGAGCAGGCGATGCTCGCTCAAGTGGAGCGGGCAGTGAAGAAGCAGCAGTTCATCACCTTCCTTGGCTGGACTCCGCATCCGATGAACGTGAAGCTTAAGATGCATTACCTCACGGGCGGGGAGAAATGGTTCGGCAGCAAGGGCGATGTCTACACCCTGACCCGCAAAGGTTATCCACAAGCCTGCCCGAATGCGGCGAAGCTGCTGGGGAACTTGAAGTTCTCGCTGGAGATGGAGAACAGCATCATGGCCGAGGTTGTGGACAAGAAGGTGAGCTTCGATGAGGCGGCCAGGGGTTGGGTGAAGGCCCATCCGCAGGTGCTGGAAGGGTGGTTGGCTGGAGTGACCACAAAAGCCGGTGGCAGCGCCCAAGAGGCCGTAACAGGCAGACTCTAGAGCCTTGCAGCCAGTTCCGTCCTCATCGCTGGCAAGTCGCAGCGGCGAACCGCAGCTCCCACAGGTACAGCGACAGTCTTGAGGCTTGTGGTATCACTGTGGGAGCCGGCTAGCCGGCGATGAGGCCAGCAAGGCCAACACAAGATCGGATCCTAAGCGAGTTGCCCCATGCCCCGCCTGACTCACCTGCTGCCCTTCCTCACCTGGCTGCCCCGTCAATCGGGCCGCAGCCTGCGCCAGGACCTGCTGGTGGGCCTGAGCGGCGCCATCCTCGCCCTGCCGCAGTCCATCGCCTACGCCCTGATCGCCGGCCTGCCCGCCGAGTACGGACTGTACGCCGCCATCGTCCCAGTGCTGATCGCCTGCCTGTGGGGCTCGTCCTGGCACCTGATCTGCGGGCCCACGGCCGCCATCTCCATCGTCCTCTACGCCAGCATCAGCCCCCTGGCCGTGGCCGGCAGCGCCGACTATGTGACCCTGGTACTGCTGCTGACCTTCCTCGGCGGCATCTTCCAGTTGCTGCTGGGGCTGTTGCGCTTCGGTGCGCTGGTCAATTTCGTTTCCCACTCGGTGGTGCTGGGCTTCACCCTCGGCGCCGCCATCGTCATCGCCCTTGGGCAGTTACCGAACCTGCTGGGGATGGATCTGCCGAGCCAGGCCACGGCGTTGAAGACCGTGCAGGATCTGGCCGGCCATGTCGGCGAAGTGGACCTGCCGTCTCTGGCCCTGGGCCTGGCCACACTGGTGTTCGGTATCGCGTTGAAACTTTGGCGCCCGCGCTGGCCAAGCCTGTTGATAAGCCTGCTGCTGGTCAGCCTGGTGGCCTGGCTATTACCCGGCGTTTTCGGCCATGTGCCCAGGGTGGCTGCGTTCACCGGGCAGCTCCCGCCCTTTAGCCCGCTGCCTCTGCTGGATGTGGAGCTGATGCTGCGCCTACTGCCAAGCGCCGTGGCGGTGGGCATGCTGGGGCTGGTCACCAGCCTGTCGATTGCTCGCTCGTTGTCGGCACGTTCGGAGCAACTGATCGACCCTGACCAGGAAATCCGCGCACAGGGCCTGTCGAATATCGGCGGCGCGTTTTTCTCCGGCTACCTGTCCGCAGGTTCCTTCACTCGCTCGGGCCTCAGTTACGACGCAGGTGCGCGGTCGCCACTGGCCGGGGTGTTCTCGGCGCTGTGGGTGGCGCTGTTCGCCGTGACCGGTGCCGGACTGATCGCCCACCTGCCGATCCCGGCGATGGCGGGGAGCATCCTGCTGATCTGCTGGGGGCTGGTGGACCATCGCGGCATTCGCGCGCTGTTCCGGGTCAGCCGCTCGGAGTTCCTGGTGATGGCGCTGACCGCTGCTGCGACATTGCTGCTGGAGCTGCAGACGGCGATTTATGCCGGGGTGCTGGCCTCATTGTTCTTCTACCTCAAGCGCACGTCGCGGCCACGGGTGCAGCAGAGCCGGGAAGGAGAGGCGGATGTGTTGCGGGTGGGCGGGTCGATCTTCTTCGGCGCGGCGCATTACCTGCAGGTGCGCCTTCAGCGCTGCCAGGGGCCACACGTGGTGATCGATGCGCGACAGGTGAACTTCATCGATTATTCGGGTGTGGATATGTTGCACCGCGAGGCGCGGCGGTTGATGCGCAGTGGCGGGAGCCTGACGTTGCAGCGGGCAAGGCCGCAGGTGATGGAGGAGTTGCAGAAGCTGGAGGGGGTTGAACTGTGTCCCATTCGATTTGAGGAATGAGCTTTAAAATCCTGGGGCCGCTTTGCGGCCCCAAAATCTCGAATTCAGCCGCGGGCCAACTGCCGGCGCAGCTCATCCAGCACCGGCCCGGTCTCAGGCCGAACCCCACGCCAGATGAAGAACGCCTCGGCGGCCTGCTCCGCCAGCATCCCCAGCCCATCCAGTACCTTGGCCGCACCCAGCTTGCTGGCCCACTGGCAGAACGGCGTCGGCTCCTTGCCATACATCATGTCGTAGCAAACGGTACGCCCCGCCTCGACCAGGCTGTCGGCAATCGGCGGCAGCTCGCCGGACAGGCTCGCCGAAGTGGCGTTGATGATCACGTCCACCGGCTCCTGCAACCAGGCAAAACCGCTGGCCACCACCGGACCCAGCTCATCGAACTCACGGGCCAGTTGCTCGGCCTTCTCCACCGTGCGGTTGGCAATCACCAGCGATTGCGGGTTGTGCGCCAGGATCGGCTCCAGCACTCCACGCACCGCGCCGCCGGCACCAAGGATGAGGATGCGCTTGCCAGCCAGCTCGACCCCGGCGTTGACGGTGAGGTCACGCACCAGCCCAGCACCGTCGGTGTTGTCGCCTTGCAAGGTGCCGTCGGCCAGCTTGCTCAAGGTGTTCACCGCGCCGGCACGCTTGGCGCGTGGGGTGAGACTGTCGCACAGGCGGTAGGCCTCCTCCTTGAACGGCACGGTAACGTTGGCGCCGCTGCCTTGCTTGAAGAAGCCACGGGCGCAGTCGCTGAATTCGTCCAGCGGCGCCAGCAGGGTGGCGTACTCCAGGTCCTCGCCGGTCTGGTCGGCGAACAGGCGGTGGATCAACGGCGATTTGCTGTGGCCGATGGGGTTACCGAAAACAACGTACTGGTCCATGGGGGATCCTCGGTTATCCACAGGCTTAGCGGGCGAGCCAGTCACGGTCCTGCAGGAAATACTCGGTCAGCCGCGCTTCCTCGCTGCCGGGCTCGGCCTTCCAATCGTAACCCCAGCGCACCTGCGGTGGCAGCGACATCAGGATCGATTCGGTGCGGCCACCGGACTGCAGGCCGAACAAGGTGCCACGGTCGTAGACCAGGTTGAACTCGACGTAGCGGCCACGGCGGTACTCCTGGAATTCGCGCTGGGCGGGGGTATACGGGGTGTCCTTGCGACGCTGGACGATCGGCAGGTAGGCCTCGACATAGGCGTCACCGATGGCGCGGATGAAGGCGAAGCAGGTGTCGAAGTCCCACTCGTTCAGGTCATCGAAGAACAGGCCGCCGATGCCGCGTGGCTCGCCACGGTGCTTGAGGTGGAAGTAGCGGTCGCACCAGGCCTTGTAGCGCGGGTACACGTCGGCGCCGAACGGCGCGCAGGCCTGCTCGGCCACGCGGTGCCAGTGCACGCAGTCTTCTTCATTGCCGTAGTAGGGGGTCAGGTCGAAGCCGCCGCCGAACCACCACACCGCCTCTTCGCCCTCTTTTTCGGCGATGAAGAACCGCACGTTGGCGTGGGAAGTCGGCACATGCGGGTTGTGCGGATGGATCACCAGCGACACGCCCAGCGCCTCGAAGCCACGGCCCGCCAGCTCCGGGCGGTGGGCACTGGCCGACGGCGGCAAGCCGCTGCCGAACACGTGGGAGAAGTTCACGCCGCCTTTCTCGATCACCTTGCCGTCGCCGATCACCCGCGTGCGACCGCCGCCGCCGGCATCACGCACCCAGGCATCCTCGACGAAGCGGGCGCCGCCGTCTTCATTCTCGAGGGCAGTGCAGATGCGGTCTTGCAGGTCGAGCAGGTAGGCTTTCACGGCCTCGGTGCGGCTGGTCATCGGGTCACCTGGAAGGAGCGGGGAAAATTCGCCGCGTAGCATACCACCGGCAAACCCCGCGCCGCAGTTGACGGCGATCAAGCAAAGGCGTCCGATAGAAGGCCTTTAAGGTTTGTACGAAAAGTCGCCGAGCGGCGATCAGGCAAGGCGAAAACAGGCGAGGAAGCGGAGTTTGCTGGTTGCAAATGAGCATTCCGAGCCTGTTTTCAACGCAGCATGATCGTCGCGCAGGCACTTTTCGTGCAAACCGAGCGACCCAACGACAGGAGTGTGTGATGGCCAAGCATATTCAGTTCAGCCAGCATGGCGGCCCGGAAGTGTTGCAGTTGGTAGAGTTCGACCCGGCCCCGCCCGGCCCGCAGCAAGTGCGCGTGCGCAACCATGCGATCGGCCTGAACTTCATCGACACCTATTTCCGTGGCGGGCTTTATGCGCCGCCGTCGCTGCCCTCCGGGCTGGGTACCGAAGCGGCAGGGGTGGTCGAGGCGGTGGGTGAGGGCGTCAGCCGGATCAAGGTCGGCGACCGCGTGGCCTATGCCGGCGGGCCGCTGGGGGCCTACAGCGAGGTGCATACACTGCCGGAGGCCAACCTGGTCAAGCTGCCGGATGCGATCAGCTTCGAGCAGGCGGCGGCGGTGATGCTCAAGGGGCTGACCACGCAGTACCTGCTCAAGCAGACCTATGCCGTGCAGCAGGGGGATTTCGTGCTGTTCCATGCTGCTGCCGGTGGCGTCGGATCGCTGGCTTGTCAGTGGGCCAAGGCACTGGGGGCGAAGCTGATTGGTACTGTCAGCTCTCCCGAGAAAGCCGAGCGGGCCAAGGCACTCGGGGCCTGGGCGACCATCGACTACAGCCATGAAGACGTGGCTAAACGCGTGCTGGAGCTGACCGACGGTCAAAAGTGCGCGGTGGTGTATGACGGCGTGGGGGCCGATACCTGGCTGACTTCGCTGGATTGCCTGAGGCCGCGAGGGTTGATGGTGAGTTTCGGCAATGCCTCCGGCGCGGTAAGCGGGGTCAACTTGGGGATCCTGTCGCAGAAGGGGTCGTTGTATGTCACCCGGCCGACGCTGGGGAGCTACGCCAACAATGCCGAGAACACCCAGGCCATGGCCGATGACCTGTTCGCGATGATCGCCAGTGGCAAGCTGGTTGTGGATATCCAGCAGCGGTATCCGTTGAGTGAGGCGGCCAAGGCGCAGAGTGAGTTGTCGGCGCGGCGGACGGTGGGCTCGACTGTTCTGCTGCCTTGAAGGCCAAATCGCGGGGCAAGCCCGCTCCCACGAGATTGACGTGGATCCAGCGTGGGAGCGGGCTTGCCCCGCGATTGCGTCAGCTCAGCCAGTGGACTTCTTGACCACTGGCGCCGACTCGATACCCTCAAGCATCGCCTCCACCAACCCCTCCGCCATTTCCAGCGAATGCAGGCTGGACCAGAACATCCCCCGCCCCTCGTCCCGCAGGTGGTCGAGCGCCTTGATGCCAGTGTCGTATGCGCAGCGCAGGTAGAGCGCTACATGCACCAGGGCGTCGTGCGGGGAGACATCAGGGTTCACGGAAAAGAGGGGCGGATGGCCGGCATCGCAGCGGCCGAAGGGATGGGCGGAGGTGTTGGGGAGGGGTGGATCGGGGACGATCTTTTTCATCATGAGATCTCGCATCTAGGCCGACACGCATCCGTTACCACACGGATGGGTGGCAGCTGCATACGGGGTGGTAAACCGGGAGAGATCTCAAAACCCGGCAGGCACGAGGCCTCCCGCATGCAGCCACCATAGACTGCCAAGATCTCTCCCTGCTCGGGTTACCACACCCGATCGCCAAGTTATTCGGCGACGGTCTGGAGCCTAGAGGCAAGAGTTCCCACTGAGAAGGTAATGGCAGTCGACAGGCTGCGTAGGATAATTCTCTGAATTCGAGATGGGCAGCCTTGGGAGGAGAAATCAGAAAGTCCTGAGGGTGCTGAGAATCCCTGTGGGAGCGGCATGCGAGAGAAAGGGCCTCGCTTGACCGTGCCTGCTCTGAGGCGTAGTTTTCCCCTGAGGTTGTACTGGTGCGCCGGGCGAGTTTCAAGTTATCCGGGCGAGTGCTTCCTTACCCTTTGGCCGCTTACGCGGCCATTATTTTTGGGCTTGTTAGTATTCCCTATTAGACACGAAGCCCTCGCCAGCGGTATCAGCCCGGACGAACGATCTCGCCGGTCGCCAAATCCCGAATCACACTCGGATTCTTCCGCCCCCCCAACGCCCCACCCAGCACCATGTCCAGCTGCTTGTGGAAATACTGCTCCACCCGCAACCGGCTCTTGGCCGCCGGGCGCCCGGCCGGGTTGCAGGACGTGGAAATCAACGGCCCGACCAGCGCGCACAGCTCACGCACCTGTGGGTGATCGCTGACCCGCAATGCCACGCTGTCATGCTGCCCGGTCACCCACTCGGGCAGCAGGTCCTGGTGCGGCACCAGCCAAGTGTTCGGCCCCGGCCAGGTGGCGGCCATGCGGTCGATCCAGTCCTGGGGGAAGTCTTCGAACAGGAAGTCGAACTGGTGGATGCTGTCGGCGACCAGGATCAGGCCTTTATCCACAGGCCGCGACTTGAGCGCCAGCAGGCGATACACCGCGTCCTCGTTCCACGGGTCGCAGCCCAGGCCCCAGACCGCTTCCGTCGGATAGGCGATCACCGCACCCGCCTTCACCTCACGCGCGGCTTGTTGCACACGCCAACTGCTCACCATTTCCGTCTCTCCGCATAAACGCCGTGTGCGCAGTGTACTTAGCCGGAACGGGCAAACCAACGCCCGGCTTCATTGCTGACCCGGCCCTCGAGCTCCAACTCGGTCAGGCTGGCCAGCACCTGGGCCAACGGCTGTCCGCTGCTGTGCGCCAGGCCCTCGCTGGTGTGGGGTGCCGCGTGGAGCAAGGCGAGCAGGGGATGGTCGGCTTTGCCCACAGGCGCGCCCGGCAAGTTCTGCCAACCGCGCAGGCTGTCGAGGATCTGCTCCACGCTTTCCACCAACAGCGCGCCGTCGCGAATCAGCTGGTGGCAGCCCTTGGCGCCGGGGTGGTGGATCGAACCCGGAATGGCATACACCTCGCGCCCTTGCTCTGCGGCAAGGCGCGCGGTGATCAATGAGCCGCTGGCGATACTCGCCTCGACCACCAGCACGCCGAGCGACAGTCCGCTGATGATGCGGTTGCGCCTGGGGAAGTTACCGGCCAGCGGCCCGGCATCCAGCGGGTACTCGGAAACCAGCGCGCTGCCGCTGTCGAGCATCGCCCGGGCAAGGTCACGGTGGCGCTGTGGATAAAGTTTTTGCAACCCCGTGCCGAGCACTCCAATGGTCTGCCCCCCGGCTTTCAGCGCGGCCCGATGAGCGGCACCGTCAACGCCCAGCGCCAGCCCGCTGGTGATGGTGAATCCGGCTTGCGCCAGGCAATGCGAAAACGCAGCCGCGGTATCCAGCGCCGGTGGTGAAGCACGCCTGCTACCCACAATCGCCAGCTGCGGGTGCTCCAGCAAAGCGGGGTCACCGGCGACGAACAGCAGGGGTGGCGGGTCGTCGATTTCACTCAGCAATGCGGGGTAGCCAGGCCCGCCCCACATCAGCAAATGCTGGCCCGGACGCTCTAACCAGGCCATTGCAGCCAACGCGCCGTCGCGCACCTCAGGGCTGCGACGGGCGTCGATACTGGCGGCTGGCAACCCCAGCGCACGCCAGGCACTGGCCGGCGCACTGAGTGCCGATGAGGCATTGCCAAAGGCTTCGATCAGGGTAAGAAAGCGGCGCAGGCCGATGTCGGGGAGGCGATGCAGACGCAGCCGCGCCTCCAGTTCGGCAGGCGAGCAAGGCGACGAACGGAGAGTGTTCATGGGTGATCCTCCTTGATCGACAGGGGGCCATCGGCGTGGCACACGCCTGTGGATAACTTTGTGGGTAATACTTTGAAAAGCTGTCCATTAAATGGCAGCCATCAAGCCCATAAAGACCCTAGCCGAGCTTTCCCAGGTGCCTTGTCCACCTTTTCCCTTTATTATGTGTGCTCAGTTTTCAACCGACCGCACAGTGACTGCCTGACCGCCATGGCCATTTTGAACATTCTCGAATTCCCCGATCCGCGCCTGCGTACCATTGCCAAACCGGTAACGGTGTTTGACGACGCCTTGCGCCAGCTGATCGACGACATGTTCGAAACCATGTACGAAGCCCCGGGCATCGGCCTGGCGGCGACCCAGGTCAACGTGCACCAGCAAGTCGTGGTGATGGACCTGAGCGAAGACCGCAGCGAACCGCGGGTCTTCATCAACCCCAGCGTCGAAGAGCTGACCCACGACATGGGCCAGTACCAGGAAGGCTGCCTGTCGGTGCCGGGCTTCTACGAGAACGTCGACCGCCCGCTGCGCGTCCGGGTCAAGGCCCAGGACCGCGACGGCAAGCCGTACGAGCTGGAATGCGAGGGCCTGTTGGCAGTGTGCGTGCAGCACGAGTTCGATCACCTCAACGGCAAGCTGTTCGTCGACTACCTGTCGCAGCTCAAACGTGACCGGATCAAGAAGAAGCTGGAAAAGCAGCACCGCCAGCAAGCCTGATCACCACCTTCCAGAAGGCTTGCTCCGGCAAGCCTTTTTCTTTTTCAAGAAGCGAGAACTCCATGCGCATCGTCTTCGCAGGCACTCCAGAGTTTGCCGCCGAACACCTCAAGGCTTTGCTCGACAGCCCGTACGAGATCGTGGCCGTCTACACCCAGCCCGACCGCCCGGCCGGGCGTGGCCAGAAGCTGATGCCGAGCGCGGTCAAGGCGCTGGCCGTGGCCCACGATATCCCGGTGTACCAGCCGCAGACCCTGCGCAACGCCGACGCCCAGGCCGAACTCGCCGCACTGAAGCCGGACCTGATGGTGGTGGTCGCCTACGGCCTGATCCTGCCGCAAGCTGTGCTGGATATCCCACGCCTGGGCTGCATCAACAGCCACGCCTCGCTGCTGCCGCGCTGGCGCGGCGCCGCGCCGATCCAGCGCGCCGTGGAGGCCGGTGATACCGAGAGCGGCGTGACCGTGATGCGCATGGAAGCGGGCCTGGATACCGGCCCGATGCTGCTCAAGGTGGTCACCCCGATCAGTGCCGAGGACACCGGCGGTACCCTGCACGACCGCCTCGCCACCATGGGCCCGGGCGCCGTGGTGCAGGCCATCGCCGGCCTGGCCGATGGCAGCCTGCAAGGTGAAGTACAGGACGACGCCCTTGCCACTTACGCCCACAAGCTGAACAAGGACGAGGCGCGCATCGACTGGAACCGTCCGGCCGTTGAGCTTGAGCGCCTGATCCGTGCCTTCAACCCCTGGCCGGTGTGCCACAGCACCCTGGATGGCGAAAGCGTGAAGGTACTGGCCGCCAACTTGTCCACAGCCCAGGGCGCCCCCGGCGAAATCCTGTCAGCTAGCAAAGATGGCCTGGTGGTCGCCTGCGGTGACCAGGCCCTGAGCCTGACCCGCCTGCAACTGCCGGGTGGCAAGGCCCTCAACTTCGCCGACCTGTTCAACAGCCGCCGCGAGAAATTCGCCAGTGGCAAGGTGCTCGGCCAATGAACCCACGCCTGGCTGCCGCCCGTGCCCTTGCCGCCGTGCTCAGCGGCAAGGCTTCGCTGAACAGCTCGCTGCCGGCGCAACTGGACAAGGTCGAAGAACGCGACCGTGGCCTGACCCAGGACCTGGCCTTCGGCACCGCCCGCTGGCAGCCGCGCCTGGACCTGCTGGCCGCGCAGCTGTTGCAGAAACCCTTCAAGGCCGCCGACGCCGATGTGCAGGCGCTGCTGCTGGTCGGCCTGTACCAGCTGTTCTACACCCGCATCCCGGCCCACGCCGCCATCGGCGAAACCGTCGGGTGTGCCGACAAGCTGAAGAAGCCTTGGGCAAAAGGCCTGCTCAACGCCGTGCTGCGCCGCGCACAGCGTGAAGGGGAGGCACTGTTGGCCGACATGGAGCGCGACCCGGTGGTGCGCACTGCCCACCCGCGCTGGCTGCAGAAGTCGCTCAAGTCCTTCTGGCCTGAGCAGTGGGAAGCCATCTGCGCCGCCAACAACGCCCACCCGCCGATGATCCTGCGCATCAACCGCCGCCATCACAGCCGCGACGCTTACCTCGCGCTGCTGGACGAGGCCGGCATCAGCGCCAGCGCCTGCCGGTACAGCCGTGACGGCATCGTGCTGGCCGAAGCCTGCGACGTGCGCGGCCTGCCGGGCTTCGCCGAGGGTTGGGTCAGCGTGCAGGACGAAGCCGCACAGTTGTCCGCCGACCTGCTGGAACTGGCCCCCGGCCAGCGTGTGCTCGATGCGTGTTGCGCCCCTGGCGGCAAGACCTGCCACCTGCTTGAAGCCGAACCGGGCTTGGCGCACATGGTCGCCATCGACCTCGAGGCCAAGCGCCTGACCCGCGTGCGCGAGAACCTCGACCGCCTCATGCTCGACGCCGAGTTGATCGCCTGCGACGCCCGCGACACCGCCAGCTGGTGGGACGGCAAACCCTTCCAGCGCATCCTGCTCGACGCCCCCTGCTCGGCCACTGGCGTGATCCGCCGCCACCCGGATATCAAGCTGACCCGCCAGGCCGACGACATCCCGGCCCTGGCCGCGCTGCAAGGCGAGCTGCTCGACGCCCTGTGGCCGACCCTGGAAGTGGGCGGCATGCTGCTGTACGCCACCTGCTCGAGCCTGCCGACCGAGAACACCGAAGTGATTGACGCCTTCCTCGCCCGCACCCCCGGTGCCCGCGAGCTGGACCTGGCCACAGAAGCCGGTCTGCGCCAGCCCCACGGGCGCCAGCTGCTGGCCCAGGAAGGCGGCCACGACGGCTTCTACTATGCCAAGCTGATCAAGATCGCCGCCTCGCGGTAAGCACAAGAATGTAGGGAGTAGTGGATGAAGATCATCATCCTCGGCGCAGGGCAGGTAGGCGGCACGCTGGCGGAACACCTGGCCAGCGAAGCCAATGACATCACCGTGGTCGATACCGATGGCGAGCGCCTGCGCGATCTCGGCGACCGCCTCGACATCCGCACCGTGCAAGGCCGCGCCTCGCTGCCGACGGTGCTGCGCCAGGCCGGCGCCGACGACGCCGACATGCTGGTGGCGGTGACCAACAGCGACGAGACCAACATGGTCGCCTGCCAGGTGGCGTACTCGTTGTTCCACACCCCGACCAAGATCGCCCGGGTGCGGGAGTCGGCCTACCTGACCCGCGAAGAACTGTTCGACAACGACCATATTCCGGTGGATGTGCTGATCAGCCCCGAGCAGGTGGTGACCAACTACATCAAGCGCCTGATCGAACACCCCGGCTCCCTGCAGGTGATCGACTTCGCCGAGGGCAAGGCCCAGCTGGTGGCGGTCCGGGCCTACTACGGCGGGCCGCTGGTCGGCCAGCAACTGCGCCAGATCCGCGCCCACATGCCCAACGTCGACACCCGCGTGGCGGCCATCTTCCGCCGCGACCGGCCGATCACCCCACAGGGTGACACGGTGATCGAAGCTGACGACGAGGTGTTCTTCATTGCCGCGAAAAAGGACATCCGCGCGGTGATGGGCGAACTGCGCCGCATCGATGAGAGCAACAAGCGCGTGGTCATCGCCGGTGGCGGGCAGATCGGCGAGCGCCTGGCCGAGGCCATCGAGAGCCGCTACCAGGTGAAGATCATCGAGATGAACCCGGCCCGTTGCCGCCAGCTATCCGACACCCTGGAAAGCACCGTGGTGCTGCAGGGCAGCGCCTCGGACAAGGACCTGATGCTCGAAGAGAACATCGCCGACGCCGACATCTTCCTGGCCCTGACCAACGACGACGAGGCCAACATCATGGCGTCGCTGCTGGCCAAGCGCCTGGGCGCGCGCAAGGTGATGACCATCATCAACAACCCGGCCTATGTCGACCTGGTGCAGGGCGGCGACATCGACATCGCCATCAGCCCGCAGTTGGCCACCATCGGTACCCTGCTGGCCCACGTGCGCCGTGGCGATATCGTCAGCGTGCATTCGCTGCGCCGCGGTGCGGCCGAGGCCATCGAAGCCGTGGCCCATGGCGATTCGAAGTCGAGCAAGGTGGTCGGCAAGGCCATCGAGGACATCAACCTGCCGCCGGGCACCACCATCGGCGCAATCATCCGCGAGGACGAAGTGATGATCGCCCACGACGACACGGTGATCGAGTCGGGTGACCATGTGATCCTGTTCGTTGTGGATAAAAAGCATATTCGGGACGTGGAGAAGCTGTTCCACGTGGGCCTGAGTTTCTTCTAGGAGGGAAGGACATGCGTGAATCGTTGGAGAAGATGCTGGCCAAGGGTGTGGATAACCCGCTGCTGCGCTTTGGCTTGGGCAAGGCCTGGCTGGACGAGGGCAATGGCGCAGAGGCAGCGGTGCACCTGGCCAGCTGCGTGAAGCAGGACCCCAAGTATTCGGCGGCGTGGAAGCTGCTGGGCAAGGCATATCAGCTCAGCGGAGATCTGACTGGCGCGCGCAAGGCCTGGGAGGAGGGGATCGAGGCAGCGCAGGCCCATGGGGACAAGCAGGCCGAAAAAGAGATGACGGTGTTCTTGAAGAAGCTGAACAAGGTCTGAGATTGCCGGGGCTGCTTTGCAGCCCCCAAAAATCTCAATACCAGCGCGCCTCACCCGCCGGGCGCTTCTTGAAGCGCTTCATGCTCCACATGTACTGGCTCGGGTACTCGCGCACATAACGCTCGACCACCTTGCTCATGGCCGCCGCCGACTCATTCACATCGGTGCTGTACATGGCCTCTGGCGCGGCCTCCAGGAACACCTTGAAGCCCGAACCATCGGGCAGGCGCAGGGCGTGCAGGAATACCCCCACCGCCTTGCCACCCGCCAGCATGTTCGGCACGAACTTGCTGGTCAGCGCCTGGGTCCCCAGGAACGGCACGAACACCCCGGCAGACTCGGCCGGCTCCGGGTCGGCGGGAATGCCCACCTGGCCACCTCGGCGCACTTCCTTGATCACGCTGAGGATGCCTTCCTTGGTCGAAGGCGCCACGCGGTTGCCCATCTGCACGCGCTGTTCACGCAGCAGGTCGTCCACAGCCTTCAGCTTGGGCGGGCGGTAGAAGATGATCGGTTTGCACTGGTTGCAATAGAAGTGGTTGAGCACTTCCCAGTTGCCCAGGTGGCTGGTGATGCCGACCACGCCCTTGCCCGAGGCCAGGGCCTGCTCCAACACTTCCAGGCCGTGCACTTCCTTGACCAGGTCGAGCGAGCGCTGCGGCGGCCAGATCCAGGCGCAGGCGCTTTCGACGAACGACTTGCCGATGTCCTTGAGCGCGCGACCGACCAGTTGCTCACGCTCGGCCGGGTCCATCTCTGGGAAGCATTTGGCCAGGTTGATGCGCACGACATTGCGCGAGCCGTTGGGGATTTTCCACATCAGCCAGCCGATACCGGCGCCGACGCGCTGCACGGCGCCCCAGGGCAGCTTGGCAAACAGGCGCAGCACCCCGACCATCAGGGCGCCCTTGAACTTTTCCACAGGCGAATTCCTTATTTCAGCAAGGCGCGCATTGTACCCCGTCAGCGCACCAGCGCGGCGTAGCGATCGCAGTCGGTGGTGTGGTCCATGACCATGCCGGTGGCCTGCATGAAGGCGTAGCAGATGGTCGGCCCGACGAAAGTGAAGCCAGCCTTCTGCAAGGCCTTGCTCATCGCCTTGGCCTCGTCGGTGACCGCCGGCACGTCGCCACGGCCCTGGAAATGGTTGATCTTCGGCGCGCCGCCGACGAACGACCATAGCCACTCGGCGGGGTTATCCACAGCCAGCCAAGCCTGGGCATTGCGGCGCACGGCCTTGAGCTTGAGGCGGTTGCGGATGATGCCGGCATCCAGCATAAGCTCCTCGATGCGTTCATCGCTGAGCTGCGACAGTTTCAGCGGATCGAAGCCGTCCAGCACCTCGCGATAGCGCTCGCGTTTCTTCAATACCGTGATCCACGACAACCCCGCCTGGAACCCTTCGAGCAAAAGCATCTCGAAGAGCAACGCCGGGTCGCGCTGCGGCGTTCCCCACTCGTGGTCGTGATAGGCCTGGTACAACGGATCGTCGGAACACCAAAAGCAGCGTGGCATAAGGCTCCAATAACGTAGAGGGCGAGGCGAATCGGGTATACTCCCGCTCTTTACATCCGCATCCCCAGATACAGGTGAATTTCGTGAGCCAGCCTACGCCAGCCGTGCGTACCTTCCAAGACCTGATCCTCGCCCTGCAGAACTACTGGGCAGCTCAAGGTTGTGTGGTGCTTCAGCCCTACGATATGGAAGTAGGCGCCGGCACTTTCCACACCGCTACCTTCCTGCGCGCCGTGGGCCCGGAGACCTGGAACGCCGCCTACGTGCAGCCCAGCCGTCGCCCCGCCGACGGGCGGTATGGCGAAAACCCCAACCGCCTGCAGCACTACTACCAGTTCCAGGTGGTGCTCAAGCCAAACCCGGCGAACTTCCAGGAGCTGTACCTCGGCTCGCTGAAGGCCATCGGCATCGACCCACTGGTTCACGATATTCGCTTCGTCGAAGACAACTGGGAATCGCCAACCCTCGGCGCCTGGGGCCTGGGCTGGGAAATCTGGCTGAACGGCATGGAGGTGACTCAGTTCACCTACTTCCAGCAAGTCGGCGGTATCGAGTGCTACCCGGTCACGGGTGAAATCACCTACGGCCTGGAGCGCCTGGCCATGTACATCCAGGGCGTGGACTCGGTCTACGACCTGGTGTGGGCCGATGGCCCGTTCGGCAAGGTCACCTATGGCGACGTGTTCCACCAGAACGAAGTGGAGCAGTCGACCTACAACTTCGAGCACGCCAACGTCGAGAAGCTGTTCGAACTGTTCGATTTCTACGAAAGCGAAGCGAACCGCCTGATCAAGCTGGACCTGCCGCTGCCGACCTACGAAATGGTCCTGAAGGCCTCGCACACCTTCAACCTGCTGGACGCCCGCCGCGCCATCTCGGTGACCGAGCGTCAGCGCTACATCCTGCGCGTACGTACCCTGGCCCGGGACGTGGCGCAAAGCTATCTGCAAGCTCGCGCACGCCTGGGCTTCCCGATGGCCACCCCTGAACTGCGTGACGAAGTGTTGGCTAAGCTGGAGGCTGCTCAATGAGTGCTCAAGATTTCCTGGTTGAACTGGGCACCGAAGAGCTGCCACCCAAGGCCCTGGCGTCGCTGGGCGACGCCTTCCTCGCCGGTATCGAGAAAGGCCTGCAAGCCGCCGGCCTGAACTACACCGGCAAGCATGTCTACGCCGCGCCGCGCCGCCTGGCCGTGCTGATCAGCCAGCTGGACGTGCAGCAGCCGGACCGCAGCATCAACATCGACGGCCCGCCCCTGCAGGCCGCGTTCAATGCCGAAGGCCAGCCAACCCAGGCCGCCTTGGGCTTTGCCAAGAAGTGTGGCGTCGAACTGTCGGACATCGACCAGAGCGGCCCGAAGCTGCGCTTCTCCCAGCACATTCCGGGCAAGGCCACTGCCAGCCTGCTGCCAACCATCGTCGAGGATTCGCTCAACGACCTGCCGATCCCCAAGCGCATGCACTGGGGCGCCAGCCGTGAAGAGTTCGTGCGCCCGACCCAGTGGCTGGTGATGCTGCTGGGCGATCAGGTCGTCGACTGCACCATCCTGGCCCAGAAAGCCGGCCGTGAATCCCGTGGCCACCGCTTCCATCACCCGGAAAACGTACTCATCACCACCCCGGCCAACTACGTCGAGGACCTGCGCAAGGCCCACGTGCTGGCTGACTTTGCCGAGCGTCGGGAGCTGATCAGCAAGCGCACCGCAGAGTTGGCCATGCAGCAGGAAGGCACGGCCATCGTGCCGTCGGCGCTGCTGGACGAAGTGACCGCCCTGGTCGAGTGGCCGGTGCCGCTGGTGTGCTCGTTCGAGGAGCGTTTCCTCGAGGTGCCGCAGGAAGCGCTGATCACCACCATGCAGGACAACCAGAAGTACTTCTGCCTGCTGGACAGCGAAGGCAAGCTGCTGCCGCGCTTCATCACCGTGGCCAACGTCGAGAGCCGCGACCCCAAGCAGATCGTGCAGGGCAACGAGAAGGTCGTGCGCCCGCGCCTGACCGACGCCGAGTTCTTCTTCAAGCAAGACAAGAAGCAGCCCCTGGAAAGCTTCAACGAGCGCCTGAAGAACGTGGTGTTCCAGGCTCAGCTGGGTACCGTGTTCGAAAAAGCCGAGCGCGTCTCCAAGCTGGCCGCCTTCATTGCTCCGTACATCGGTGGCAGCGCCGCCAACGCTGGTCGTGCCGGCCTGCTGTCCAAGTGCGACCTGGCCTCGGAAATGGTCGGTGAGTTCCCGGAGATGCAAGGCATCGCCGGCTACTACTACGCCCTCAACGATGGCGAGCCGGAAGACGTCGCCCTGGCGCTGAACGAGCAGTACATGCCGCGCGGCGCTGGCGCCGAGCTGCCGCAGACCCTCACCGGTGCCGCCGTGGCCATCGCCGACAAGCTCGACACCCTGGTCGGCATCTTCGGCATCGGCATGCTGCCCACCGGCAGCAAGGACCCATACGCCCTGCGCCGTGCCGCCCTGGGCGTGCTGCGTATCCTGATCGAGAAGCAGCTCGACCTGGACCTGAATGTCGCGGTCGAGTTCGCGGTCAAGCAGTTCGGTGCCAAGGTCAAGGCCGCCGGCCTGTCCGAACAGGTACTGGAGTTCGTCTTCGACCGTCTGCGCGCACGCTACGAGGACGAAGGCATCGACGTCTCCACCTACCTGTCGGTGCGTGCCCTGAAGCCGGGCTCGGCGCTGGACTTCGACCAGCGCGTGCAGGCCGTGCAGGCCTTCCGCAAACTGCCGGAAGCCGAAGCCCTGGCGGCAGCGAACAAGCGCGTGTCGAACCTGCTGGGTAAAGCCGAAGGTGCCATCGCCGACCAGGTCGAGCCGAAGTACTTCGACAACGCCAACGAGTTCTCCCTGTACTCGGCCATCCAGCAGGCCGACCAGGCCGTGCAACCGATGGCAGCCGCGCGCCAGTACAGCGAAGCCCTGGCCCGCCTGGCCGCCCTGCGTGACCCGGTCGACGCCTTCTTCGAGGCGGTGATGGTCAACGCCGAGGACGCCAAGGTACGCGCCAACCGTTATGCCCTGCTCAGCCGCCTGCGCGGCCTGTTCCTGGGCGTGGCCGATATCTCGCTGCTGGGGTAAGTCGTTGAAACTGCTGATTCTTGATCGAGACGGAGTGATCAACCACGACTCCGACGCCTATATCAAGTCGCTGGAGGAGTGGGTCCCCATTCCCGGCTCGATCGAGGCTATCGCGCAGTTGAGCAAGGCGGGCTGGACGGTGGCCGTGGCCACCAACCAGTCCGGCATTGCCCGCGGCTACTATTCGCCGGAAACCCTCGAGGCCATGCATGCGCGCCTGCGCGCCCTGGTGGCCGAGCAGGGTGGCGAGGTCGGCCTGATCGTGCATTGCCCGCACGGCCCGGACGCAGGCTGCGATTGCCGCAAGCCCAAGCCCGGCATGCTGCTGGCGATTGCCGAGCACTACCAGGTGCCATTGGCTGGCGTATGGTTCGTCGGTGACAGCAAAGGTGACCTGGAGGCGGCCCTGGCCGTCGATGCACAACCCGTGCTGGTCAAAACCGGCAAGGGCGAGAGGACCCTGGAAAAAGGCGTCGCGCAAACTACACTGATTTTCGACGATCTGGCGGCTATCGCCAGAGAAATTATTTAAATGAGTGCGCCTGGAGTGGCGCACTTTTCATTAGGCGGGCACGCCCCGCAACGGTACATGCCACTATGTCGATCCTGCAGGCGATCAGAATCTTTCTTTTTTACCTGCTGTTGGGCACCAGTTCGCTACTGTGGTGCTCGCTGAGCTTCTTCGTCGCGCCCTTCCTGCCGTTCCCCAAGCGCTACAAGTTCATCAACGTGTACTGGTGCCGCTGCGCATTGTTTTTGGTGCGCACGGTCCTGGGCATCGACTACAAGATCACCGGTGCCGAGAACGTGCCGAAAGTGCCTTGCGTGATCCTGTCGAACCACCAGAGCACCTGGGAAACCTTCCTGCTCTCCGCATATTTCTCGCCGCTGAGCCAGGTGCTCAAGCGCGAACTGCTGTATGTGCCCTTCTTCGGCTGGGCCATGGCCATGCTGCGGCCGATCGCCATCGATCGCAAGAACCCCAAAGAGGCACTGCGCCAGGTCGCCAGCCAGGGCGACGAGCTGCTCAAGCAGGGCACCTGGGTACTGATCTTCCCCGAAGGCACCCGTGTGCCCCATGGCCAGATCGGCAAGTTTTCTCGCGGCGGTACCGCCCTGGCGGTCAACGCCGGGCTGCCGGTACTGCCGATTGCCCACAACGCCGGCAAGTTCTGGCCGCGTGAAGGCTGGGGCAAGCGGCCGGGCACCATCGAGGTGGTTATAGGTGAACCGATGTATGCAGTGGGCACTGGCCCACGTGCCATCGCCGAGCTGAACGACCGCGCCCAGGCCTGGAACGAAGCGACCCAGCGTGCCATGGGTTCACTGCCGCCGCTGGCGGAAAACCCGGAGCAGCAGCCAGCCTGACGATCTGTGGATAACTTGTTAGCAAGTTTTGCATGGATGATCGTGAATACATGCTAAGTGGTTGAATTAGCTGTTTATTTCCATGTATGACGTTTTTGCTAAAATCGTGCATAAGTTTTTTCGCGCTATAAAAAAACCGGCTTTTACGCCGGTTTTTTTGTGCCCGTGAAGCCGCAGGCTGGGGCCGCTTGGCGGCCCCGGCCACCTCAGACCTTATCGATATCCACGTCCTTGGTCTCTTTCAGGCAGAAGATCCCCACCACCAGGCTCACTCCGGTGATCAGCACCGGATACCACAGTCCATAGAAGATATCCCCGGTGTACACCACCAACGCGAACGACACCGTTGGCAGGAAGCCACCGAACCAGCCGTTGCCGATATGGTAGGGCAGGGACATCGAGGTATAGCGGATCCGCGTCGGGAACAGCTCGACCATCACCGCCGCCAGTGGCCCGTAAGTCATGGTGGCGATCAGGATCATGGCAACGATCAGCACCACCACCATCACCTGGTTCACATGCGCCGGGTCGGCCTTGGCCGGATAGCCAGCCGCTTCGATGGCGCTGCGCATGGCCGCCTCGTCGAAGCCGTTGATGGTCTTGTCACCGATGCTCACCTGCACTTCGCTGCCGGCAGCCTCGACCGAGCTGTAGGGCAGGCCCTGTTTGACCAGGAAGGTCTTTACCTTGTCGCAGGGGCTGTCGAAACGGGCCTTGCCCACCGGGTCGAACTGGAAGGTGCAGCCTTGCGGGTTGGCGCTGACGACGATGGGCGCTTCCCGGCTGGCGGCGTCGATCTGCGGGTTGGCGTAATGGCTCAGCGCCTTGAACATCGGGAAGTAGCACACGGTGGCCAGCAGCAGGCCGACCATGAGGATTGGCTTACGCCCGATACGGTCCGACAGCCAGCCGAAGAACACGAAGAACGGCGCGCCGATCACCACGCTGATGATCAACAGGGTATTGGCCTGTGCCGGGTCCATCTTGAGCATCTGGGTCATGAAGAACAGCACGTAGAACTGTGCGGTGTAGAAGGTCACCGCTTGCCCAGCGTTGATGCTGAACAGCGCGGTCAGAACCACCTTGAGGTTCGGCCAGGAGGTGAACGATTCGCGGATCGGCGACTTGCTTATCTTGCCCTGGGCTTTCATTTTCACGAACGCCGGCGACTCGTGCATGCTCATGCGGATCCAGGTGGAGATCGCCAGCAGGACGATCGATAGCAGGAACGGCAGACGCCAGCCCCAGGTCTCGAACTGATCGCCGCTGATATAGCGACTGGCCAGGACCACGATCAGCGACAACAGCAGGCCGAGTGTGGCGGTGGACTGGATGAAACCGGTGTGGAAACCGCGCTTGCCAGGCGGGGCGTGTTCGGCCACGTAAGTGGCCGCACCGCCGTACTCGCCGCCCAGCGCCAGTCCCTGGAGCATGCGCAGTACCACGAGGATGATCGGTGCGGCGATACCGATGCTGGCATAGGTGGGCAGCAGACCAACGGCGAAGGTCGAGAGGCCCATCAATACGATGGTCACCAGGAAGGTGTACTTGCGCCCGATCATGTCCCCGAGACGGCCGAACACCAAGGCGCCGAACGGGCGCACCAGGAAACCGGCGGCGAAGGCCATCAAGGCAAAGATGAACGCGGTGGTGTCGTTGACCCCTGCAAAGAACTGCTTGCTGATCACCGCCGCCAAGGCGCCATAGAGAAAGAAGTCATACCACTCGAACACTGTCCCGAGGGATGACGCGAAAATGATCTTGCGTTCCTCACGGCGGCTCGGGCTGCTCGCCACCGCGCCCTGTTCCTGGATGTAATCCGACATCGTTGCTGTCCTCGGCCCCTAGGGCCACAGTGATTATTCTTGTTGTTCCACTGCCGGCAGCCGCTGACCGCGCTGCCGCTGTTGCACACACCCGGGTCAGGGCGTCGGTATCGCGTTGCTGTCGCTGAGGTTGGTCTGGGTGTTGGCCCCCTTGAGGATCAGTTGTGCCGCCTTTTCGGCAATCATCAACGTGGGTGAACAGGTATTGCCGGAGACTATCTGCGGCATGATCGAGGCATCCGCCACACGCAGGCCCGGAATGCCGTGCACGCGCAGCTGGTTATCCACAACATCGAGCGCACCGCTGCCCATGCGGCAGGTACCTACCGGGTGGAAGATGGTGGTACCGATCTGACCGGCGGCTTGGTGCAACGCTTCCTCGCTCTGCAGGGCAGGGCCGGGCAGGTACTCGCGGGGTTCGAAGGCGGCCAGGGCAGGGGCCTGGACGATGCGCCGGGTAAGGCGGATGGCGTCGGCAGCCACACGCAGGTCCTCGGAGGCGCTGAGGTAGTTGGGGTCGATCAGCGGCGCGGCGTTCATGTCCGCCGAGCGGATATCGATCCGCCCCCGGCTGGCCGGGCGCAGGTTGCATACCGACGCGGTGAAGGCCGGGAACCGATGCAGCGGCTCGCCGAAGCGCTCCAGCGACAAGGGCTGGACGTGATACTGAAGATTGGCGGTCTCTTGCTCTGGGCTCGAACGGGCGAAGGCGCCCAACTGACTCGGCGCCATGGCCAGTGGTCCACTGCGGTCGTATGCATAGCGCAGGCCCATGCCCAGCTTACCCCACAAGCTGTTGGCCATCTGGTTAAGGGTGCGTGTGTTCTGGATCTGGTAGATCAGGCGCAATTGCAGGTGGTCCTGCAGGTTGCCGCCGACGCCAGGCATGTCGTGGCGCACGGCGATGCCCAACCCTTCGAGCAGTTTGCGTGGGCCGATCCCCGAGCGCTGCAGGATGCCGGGCGAACCGACCGAACCTGCGCAGAGAATAATCTCGCGGCGTGCCGCGAACTCATGCCATGCACCTTGCCACAGTGCCCTTACAGCCCGGGCGCGTGTGTTGCCGAGCACAACCTGGTCGACCTGCACGCCGGTCAGCACAGTCAGGTTTGCTCGCTTGAGGATGGGCCTGAGAAACGCCTTGGCCGAGTTCCAGCGCACACCATTGCGCTGGTTGACCTGAAAGTATCCACAGCCGGCGTTGTCGCCCGTATTGAAGTCGTCGATCCTGGCGATGCCGCTTTGTTCGGCCGCGTCGCGAAAGGCATCGAGGATCGGCCAGCTGTAGCGCTGCTGCTCGACCCGCCATTCACCGTCGGCACCATGGCTGTCGCTGGCACCGGCATAGTGGCTCTCGCTGGCCTTGAACAGCGGCAGCACATCCTTCCATGCCCAGCCCTCGTTGCCTTGCTCGGCCCAAAGGTCGTAGTCGGCAGCCTGGCCGCGCATGTAGATCATGCCGTTGATGGACGAACAGCCACCCAGCACCTTGCCTCGCGGATAGCCCAGGGAACGCCCGTTCAGCCCAGGCTGGGCCTCGGTCTTCATGCACCAGTCGGTGCGTGGATTGCCGATGCAGTAAAGGTAACCGACGGGGATATGAATCCAGGGATAGTTGTCACGCCCGCCCGCCTCGAGCAGCAACACCCGGCAGGATGGGTCGGCGGACAAACGATTGGCCAGCAGGCAACCGGCGGGACCGGCTCCCACGACCACATAGTCGTAGACAGAATCGGCTGATGGCATGTGCAACCTCGCGCCTGATTATTATTCTTGTCCCGATCCATCTTATTGATTAATTTCGCGGAGGAAACACGAGATTTCGCGCAGCCGTTGTGCGTTTTAGCACAGCGACTATCCGATTGTGGGGGCGGGCTTGCCCCGCATGGCTTCAACAGCCAGCACATCCAAGGACGCCCATGTTCGACTGGAACGATCTGCGGTTTTTCCTCGAGTTGCAGCGTAGCGGCCGCCTGCTCAGCGCCGCCAAGCGCCTCAACACTACCCACAGCACCGTCGCCCGGCATATCGAGAGCATCGAGAAGCACCTGGGCACCGCGCTATTCGTGCAGCACGCCCAGGGCTATGAACTCACCCCCTCCGGCCAGGCCCTGCTCAAGCACGCCGAAGCCATGGAGAACGTTGCCCTGCTTGCGCAGGAAGAAATCACCCAGGCCATCACGCCGCTGGGCAAGATCCGCCTTGGCGTGACCGAAGGCATCGGTATCATGTTCTTCACTCCGCGCATGAAGGCACTGTTCCAGCGTTACCCAGGGCTGGAGGTGGAACTGGTGGCGGTGCCGCGGTTCGTCAGTATCCTCAACCGCGAAGCCGAGATCAGCATTCACCTGGAACGGCCCAACGCCGACCTGCTGATCACCCGCAAGCTCACCGACTACCGTCTGGCCCTGTACGCCAGCCAGGACTACCTGAATCAGGCGCCGTCGCTCAACACCCGCGAAGATCTGGCCCGGCACAACTGGATCGGCTACGTCGACGACCTGCTGTTCAGTCAGGAACTGCTGTTCCTCAACAGCTTCTGCCGCGCGCCCAACGTGGTGTTCAGAAGCACCAGCGTGATCGCCCAGCAGCACGCCGCCCAGGCCGGGCTGGGTATCGCCGTGCTGCCCAACTACATGGCCCGACACGATCCGAAGCTGGTACGCGTACTGCCCAGCGAGACCATCCAGCGCAGCTACTGGATCTGTACCCGCCGCGAGCTGCACAAGTCGGTGCGCCTGCGGGTGGTGTGGGATTACCTGCTGGCGCTGTGCGCCGCCCAGCAGGAAGAATTGCTAGCCGAGTAGTGCCTTGCCGGCGAGCAGCACGGCGGCGCCGCAGCCCACCATGGCGAACAGCTGCTGCAGGCGCGGACCGGCCAGCTTGCTCGCCAATGGCCGCGCCAGCAGCAAACCCAGCACCGCCCCTGCGGCGAACGGTGCACCGACCCTCCAATGCATCACGCCCGCCACGCTGGCGCTGACCACACTGCCAGTGGACACCAGGGCGATCACCGCCAGCGAAGTGGCGACGATGCTTTTCATGTTCAGGTTGGTGTAGCGGTTCAAGGCCGGAATGATCACGAAGCCGCCACCGACGCCCAGCAGGCCAGACAGCAACCCCGACAACATTCCGGTAAACGCCAGCGCGCGGGCGCAGGGGAGAGTCCAGCGCAAGCGCCCCTGCAACGGGTTGAGCACGCAAGGCATGATCTCCCGTTCGCCGCAAGGTGACTCGCCGCGCAGCTCCCGTGCTGCCTTGCGCCAGATTCGCAAACAGGCGTACACCAACACCCCGGTGAAAACCAAGGCCAAAGGTAGGTTGGGCACACGGTGAGCGAGCATCAGGCCCAACGGCGCGCAGGCAATCCCGATCAGCGCGATGAACAGGGCCGCCCGGTAGCGCACCAGCCCCTGGCGCAGGCCAAGCACTGCACCGACTGCCGCCGCCAACCCCACGGCCAGCAGGCCGATCGGGGCCGCCTCGACCATGCTCAGCCCCAGGCCAAACACCAGCAGCGGTACCGCGAGGATACCGCCACCGGCGCCGGTCAACGCCAACACCGCGCCAATGATCGCGCCAAGCCCGGCGCCCAGCAGTTGTTGCTCGATCACTGTTGCGCCTCGACCACCAAGGGTTGCGGCCGGGCCAGCCACTCGCGGCCCTTGAGCATGGCTTTCCAGTACAGCGGCGGCAGGATCTGCGCCTTGAGCAGCCAAGCCAGGCGGGTTGGCCTGCGGCCATCGAGCAGCCAACGCGGGAAGCTCGGTGCCAGCTTGCCGCCGTAGGTGAACTCGGCCAGGACGATCTTGCCACGCTCCACTGTCAGCGGGCAGGAGCCGTAGCCATCGTATTGCGCGAGGGTCGCGAGCCGGCCAAGCGCCACCAGCACATTGTTGGCCACCACCGGCGCCTGCTTGCGGGCGGCAGCGGCGGTCTTGGCATTGGTGGTGTTGGCCACGTCGCCCAGAGCATGGATATTGCCAAACTGGCGATGGCGCAAGGTATGCGGATCGACATCCACCCAACCCGCCGCGTCAGCCAGTGGGCTCTGGCGGATGAAATCAGGCGCCACCTGAGGTGGAACCACATGCAGCATGTCGAAGGCTTCGACGCGGGTCTCGGTACTGCCGTCGGGGAGGGTGCGCACGAACGTGGCACGCTTGTTCGCGCCATCCACCGCCGTCAGGCGATGCTGATAGTTCAGGTCGACGCCGTACTTGTCGATATAGCTCATCAGCGCCGGCACATAGTCCGGCACACCGAACAGCACCGCGCCGGCATTGAAGAAGCTGGCCCTCACGTTGCCCAGGTGGCCGCTGCGCAGCCAGTGGTCACACGACAGGTACAGCGCCTTCTGCGGCGCGCCGGCGCACTTGATCGGCATCGGCGGCTGGGTGAAAAGGGCGCGCCCCTGCTTGAGGTCCTGCACCAGTTGCCAGGTATAGGGTGCCAGGTCATAGCGGTAGTTGGAGGTGACACCGTTGCGCCCAAGGGTCTCACTCAAGCCTTCGATGGCATTCCAATCGAGCTTCAAACCCGGGCAGACCACCAGCTGTTCATAGCTGACAGCGCGACCACCCTCGAGCAGCACCAGTTGGCCCTGGGGATCGAAGCCGTCCACCCGCGCCTTGATCCAGCGCACATCGCGGGGCAGGGTGGCGGCCATGGTGTGGGCGGTACTCGACGCCTTGAACACACCGGCACCGACCATGGTCCAGCCTGGCTGGTAGTAGTGCACATCGGCGGGGTCGATCAGGGCAATATCCAGCGAAGGATCACGGGCGATCAGGCTGGCGGCGGTGGCGATACCGGCGGCACCTGCGCCAACGATCACCACCTTGTGGTGGTCGGCACGGGAGGAATCGGCAGGGGACAGGGCAGGCATGGCGGTGTTCCTTGGAAATCTCGTTATGGGTACGGCGTGGCTTACAGCTTGTTCAGCGGGATCTTCAGGTAGCTCACACCGTTTTCTTCAGGTTCGGGGAATTGCCCACTGCGCATGTTGATCTGCACCGAGGGCAAGATCAGCACGGGCATGTCGAGGGTCTTGTCACGGGCTTCGCGCATCTGCACGAAGCTGTCTTCGCTGACTCCTTGATGAATATGGATGTTGTCGGCGCGTTGCTCGGCCACGGTGGTGACGAAGCACAGCTCACGGCCACCAGGCAGGTAGTCGTGGCACATGAACAGCCGGGTCTGGTCCGGGAAGGCGAGCAGGCGACGGATCGACTTGTACAGGGTTCTTGCGCTAGCGCCCGGGAAGTCGCAACGGGCGGTGCCATAGTCAGGAGTGAACAAGGTGTCGCCGACGAACACGGCGGTCTCACCCGCATCCTCGATCATATAGCTCATGCACGCTGGGGTATGCCCAGGGGTGTGCAGGGCACGGGCATGCAGATTGCCAATGCGGAATCCTTCTTCATCTTCGAACAGAACGTCGAACTGGCTGCCGTCGCGAGCAAAGCCCGGCTCGGCGTTGAACAGGGTGCCGAAGACTTTCTGTACCTGAGTGATCTGCGCACCGATCGCGATGCTGCCGCCCAGCCGGGCCTTGAGGTAGGCCGCCGCAGACAGATGGTCGGCGTGCACATGGGTATCCAGAATCCATTGAACCTTGGCATCCAGCGCCTCGACGCGGGCGATCAGCTTGTCCGCCGAGCTTGTGCAGGTACGCCCGGACTTGGGGTCGTAATCCAGCACGCTGTCGATCAGCGCGCATTGCCGCGTCTCGTCATCCATGACCAGGTAGCTGATGGTCCAGGTCGCCTTGTCGAAGAACTCTTCGACGTGAAGGTTGTTGCCGATGATCATTGCACTCTCCAGTTGTCCCAAGCCTCCTTGAAGGCATAGGCAGTGGGAGGTGCTTTATCAAGATGCATGCCAGCCTTTCAGATAGACGCCTTCCCCCTGCAGGAACGGTCTCGTGCCGCGAAGGGCGCGCAGCAGCCGTCATTCCAGCAACCCAAAGGTGACAGTTCCTGGCAGTCGACTGTCAGCCGATGGCAGTGATTGGCAGTCCTTGCTACGCTCGCCAGGTCCTTCATCTGGTGCTGTCATGCTAGCCGCTTCCTATCCCGCGATCATCGCGCTGGTGTCCTACCTTGAACACGATGTGCTGCCCAGCATCGTGCTGGACACCGACTACAACATCCTCGCCGCCAACGCCGCCTACCGTCGCCAGTTCGGCAACGAGGAACACGCGCCAATCGGCGATAAGTGTCATCGGGTTTCCCATCACTACGCCGTTCCCTGCGACCAGGCGGGTGAGCACTGCCCGCTGCGCAAATCGCTGGACAGCAAGGTGCCCGAGCGCGTCCTGCACATCCATCACACACCACGCGGGCCGGAACATGTAGATGTGGAACTGCGTCCGATCCTCGACGGCGAGGGCAGGGTGGTAGCGTTCGTCGAGCGGCTGAGCAGCGTCACCCTGGCATCGGCACAACCTCAACAACAGGGTTTGGTCGGCCGGGCTCCGTCCTTCAAGAGCGCCGTTTCCAGTCTGCAACGTGCCGCCCCCGCGCAGATCCCGGTCCTGCTCCAGGGTGAATCCGGGACGGGGAAGGAGCTTTTCGCACGGGCATTGCACCTGGGCAGTCCCCGGGCCAATGGCCCCTTGGTGGTGGTGGACTGCACCGGGCTGACCGAATCACTGTTCGAGAGTGAGTTGTTCGGCTATGAGAAGGGGGCTTTCACCGGCGCGACCCAGCGCAAGATCGGCCTGGCCGAAGCGGCTCACGGTGGAACACTGTTCCTCGATGAGATCGGTGAGGTGCCGCTGGCCATGCAAGTGAAGTTGCTACGTCTGATCGAATCCGGAAGCTTCCGTCCGGTCGGCAGCACGCGCACGGTCCATTCAGACTTCCGTCTGGTATCAGCCACCCACAAGCCATTGAAAGAGATGGCCGTTGAAGGGACCTTCCGCGAAGACCTCTACTACCGCATCAGCGGTTTCCCGATTCGCCTGCCATCGCTACGCGAAAGAGTCGAGGATTTGCCGTTGCTCTGTGAGAGCCTGTTGCAACGCATGGCCGGCAAGCACGCGCCCAAGGTTAGCCCCGAGGCACTCGAACGCCTCGTTCTTCATACCTTCCCAGGCAATATTCGCGAGCTTAGAAACATACTAGAGCGGGCGCGACTGTTTGCTGATGATGGACTTATTCGCCCGGAGCATCTCCCGGAGGAGATCCATTCGACTGCAACGCAGTCTGATAACCGCAGACGCGGAAGGAACAAGATGGCGGATCTTGCCCATGCCTTGGAAACCTTTAACGGTTCTCGAAGTGAGTTGGCTGAACATCTTGGGATGAGTGAGCGTACGTTGTACCGTCGACTGAAGGACTTGGGGATTTCGTAGTTCCACGTGGAACATTCGTGAAGGCAAAAAAAAGCCAATCCCTGGGGATTGGCTTTCTGTTACTGCCCGCTTATCAGAAGTCCAGGTTCGACACCGACAGCGCGTTACTTTCGATGAAGTCGCGACGCGGCTCGACTGCATCACCCATCAAGGTGTTGAACAGTTGGTCGGCGGCGATGGCGTCCTCGATAGTTACCTTGAGCATGCGGCGCACAGTCGGGTCCATGGTGGTTTCCCACAGCTGGTCCGGGTTCATCTCACCCAGCCCTTTGTATCGCTGGATGGTGTGGCGCTTGGTGCTCTCGTTCATCAGCCAGTCGAGGGCTTCCTTGAACTCGGTGACCGCCTTGCGGCGCTCACCGCGCTGAACGTATGCACCTTCACCCAACAACGTACCGAGTTTTTCGCCGAGGGCGACGACGCTGCGGTAGTCATTGCTGCCGAAGAAATCACGGTTGAAAGTGACGTAGCTGGCCAAGCCGTGGGAGGTGGTTTCAACCACCGGCAGCCAGATATTACGTTCCTTGTCCTCGTGCAAGTCAGCCTTGTAGGCCAAACCAGAACGCTGGCTGTTGTCCAGGCGCTGCTGGAACGCCTTGAGCCAATCATCCATCTGCGCCTTGTCAGCCAATTGCTCGACGGTAACTTTTGGCAGGTAGATGAAGTTCTCGGTCAGCTCTTCCGGATACAGGCGCGACAGACGCTTCAGCGTTTTCATCACACCGCGGAACTCGTTGACCAGTCCTTGTAGCTGAACACCAGAGACCGCAGGCGCTGCTTCATCCAGGTGCAGGCTGGCATCTTCCAGGGCCGATTGGGTCATGTATTCTTCCATGGCCTCATCGTCCTTGATGTACTGCTCCTGCTTGCCTTTCTTCACCTTGTACAGCGGTGGCTGAGCGATGTAGATGTAGCCACGCTCGACCAGCTCCGGCAGTTGACGGAAGAAGAAGGTCAGAAGCAGGGTACGGATGTGCGAACCGTCGACGTCAGCATCGGTCATGATGATGATGTTGTGATAGCGCAGCTTGTCGATGTTGTACTCTTCGCGCCCGATGCCACAGCCCAGTGCGGTGATCAGCGTGCCAACCTCCTGCGAGGAGATCATCTTGTCGAAGCGTGCCTTCTCGACGTTGAGGATCTTACCCTTCAGCGGCAGGATTGCCTGGGTGCGACGGTTGCGGCCTTGCTTGGCCGAACCACCCGCGGAGTCACCCTCCACCAGGTACAGTTCGGAAAGGGCAGGGTCTTTCTCCTGGCAGTCGGCCAGTTTGCCCGGCAGACCAGCGATATCCAAGGCACCTTTACGACGAGTCATCTCGCGTGCTTTACGCGCCGCTTCACGGGCACGTGCGGCATCGATCATTTTGCCGACCACGGCCTTGGCCTCGTTGGGGTTTTCCAACAGGAAGTCGGCGAAGTACTTGTTCATCTCCTGTTCCACGGCGGTCTTCACCTCCGAGGAAACCAGCTTGTCCTTGGTCTGCGAGCTGAACTTCGGATCCGGCACCTTGACCGAAATGATCGCGGTCAAGCCTTCGCGAGCGTCGTCACCGGTGGTGGCAACCTTGTTCTTTTTCGCCAGGCCTTCCTGCTCGATATAGCTGTTCAGGCTACGGGTAAGCGAGGAGCGGAAGCCGACCAGGTGGGTACCACCATCGCGCTGGGGAATGTTGTTGGTGAAGCACAGCAGGTTTTCGTTGAAGCTGTCGTTCCACTGCAGGGCAATTTCAACACCCACGCCATCTTCACGCTGGACGTTGAAGTGGAAGACCTGGGAGTTGACCGGAGTCTTGTTGGTATTCAGATACTCAACGAAAGCACGCAGGCCACCCTCGTACTTGAAGAACTCTTCCTTGCCGCTGCGCTCATCCTTCAACAGGATACCGACGCCGGAGTTCAGGAACGACAGCTCGCGGATACGCTTGGCGAGGATGTCCCAGCTGAAGTGGATGTTCTTGAAAGTTTCAGCCGAAGGTTTGAAGTGGATGTGGGTACCGGTGGTTTCGCTGTCACCCACCACCGCCATAGGCGCTTGGGGCACGCCATGGACGTAGGTCTGTTCCCAGATCTTACCGCTACGACGAACGGTGAGCACCAGCTGCTCCGACAAAGCATTCACTACCGAGACACCTACACCGTGCAGACCGCCGGACACCTTGTAGGAGTTATCATCGAACTTACCGCCGGCGTGCAGCACGGTCATGATGACCTCTGCTGCCGAAACGCCTTCTTCTTTATGCACATCGACCGGAATACCACGGCCGTTGTCACGAACGCTGATGGATTCGTCCGGATGAATGATGACGGTAATGTCATCGCAATGCCCGGCCAGGGCTTCGTCGATCGAGTTGTCGACCACCTCGAACACCATGTGGTGCAGGCCGCTGCCGTCATCGGTGTCGCCAATGTACATGCCGGGACGTTTGCGTACGGCATCCAGCCCTTTCAGCACTTTAATGCTGGAGGAGTCGTACGTTTGATTTTCGCTCATGCCTTCACTCCCGATGGTCGTGGGTCTGGGTGATACGGCCTTGTTCCACGTGGAACAAGGCAACTGGCGTTTCCGTCTGCCAGCCTTCCCTCAGAAATTCGTGGTCTACACAGGTGATGAACACCTGGCAGTTCAATTCTTCAAGCAAGCGGCACAGGGCGCGGCGGTGCTGCTCGTCCAGCTCGGACGGCAAGTCATCCACCAGATAAATACACTGACCGCGACGAACCTGGCTGACCAGGTGCCCCTGTGCAATGCGCAGGGCGCAGACCACCAACTTCTGCTGCCCACGCGAAAGAATGTCGGCCGCATTGTTCGCGCCCAATCGAAGGCGCAGATCAGCACGCTGTGGCCCGGCCTGGGTGTGGCCCATCTGCTGATCGCGAAGCAGGGAGGCGGCGAGAACCTCATTGAGTTCCCGGTCCTTGTCCCAGCCTCGGTAGTAGCTCAGGGTCAGCCCGTCCAGTTCGACCAGTTCGCTCAGGGTCTGCTCGAAGACAGGCTTCAAGGCCTTGATATAGTTGCGACGGTATTCATCTATCTCCGCACTGGCGAGACATAACTCTCGATCCCAGGCGGCTTGCGAAACGGCGTCCAGTGTACCATGCCGGAGCCATGAGTTCCGCTGCCGCAGGGCCTTCTGCAGGCGCTGCCAGGTAGCCATGAAGCGGGGTTCCACGTGGAACACGCCCCAATCGAGGAACTGCCGGCGCACTTTTGGCGCACCTTCGAGCAGCCGGAAACTGTCCGGGTTGATCAACTGCAACGGCAGCATCTCTGCCAGTTGCGCGGCGCTGCGCGCATTCTGTCCGTCGATGCGAATGGTGAAATCGCCCTGGCGCTCCCGCGACACACCAAGGTTGCTCATACCGCCCTCAGCCAACTCGACCTGGCCGAACACCGTGCAGGTCGGCTGATCGTACTGAATCACTGGGTTTAACCGGGTGCTGCGGAACGAGCGCGCAAGACCGAGCAGATGCACAGCTTCGAGCACGCTGGTCTTGCCGCTGCCGTTGGCGCCGTAAAGGATGTTGATGCGAGGGGAGGGTGAGAGGGTCACCGGGTGCAGGTTGCGCACCGCGGTGACCGAGAGACGTCGAAGGGACATGTCGCCTGCTACGGGTTACAGACGCATCGGCATGACAACGTAGGACGAGTCGTCATTGCCGGCTTCCTGCAACAGGGCGCTGCTGTTGGAGTCCGACAGAATCAGGCGAACTTGCTCTGTGGTCATCACACCCAGCACGTCCAGCAGGTAGCTGACGTTGAAACCGATCTCCAACGAGCTGCCGTTGTAGTCGACGCTGATCTCTTCTTCCGCTTCTTCCTGTTCCGGGTTGTTGGCCTGGATTTTCAGCTGGCCAGCGGCCAGTTGCAGGCGAATGCCGCGGTACTTCTCGTTGGACAGGATCGCGGTGCGGCTGAACGCTTCGCGCAGTGCCTGACGGTCGCCGATCACCAGCTTGTCGCCACCTTTAGGCAGAACGCGCTCGTAGTCCGGGAACTTGCCGTCCACCAGCTTGGAGGTGAAAGTGAATTCACCGGTGGTGGCACGAATGTGATGCTGGCCCAGAACGATGCTGACCATGCCTTCCGGGTCTGTCAGCAGGCGCGCCAGCTCCAGGATACCTTTGCGCGGCACGATGACCTGATGACGATCAGCTTGATCGATCGGTGCCTGCATGGCGCACAGCGCCAGGCGATGGCCATCGGTGGCCACGGCACGCAAGGTGCCGGGGGATACTTCCAGCAGCATGCCGTTGAGGTAGTAGCGCACGTCCTGCTGGGCCATGGCGAAGCTGGTGCGCTCGATCAGGCGGCGCAGTTTGCTCTGCTCAAGCTGGCAGGTCAGCGAGCCTGGGCCTTCTTCCACGGTCGGGAAGTCATTGGCCGGCAAAGTGGAAAGGGTGAAACGGCTGCGACCGGCCTTGACCAGCAACTTCTGCTCGTCGACCTTGATGTCGATCAGCACATCACTGGGCAGGCTCTTGCAGATGTCCATCAGCTTGCGCGCCGGGACGGTGATCTCGCCCGGTTCAGCCGGTTCTTCCAGCTGTACGCGGCCAACCAGTTCGACTTCCAGGTCGGTACCGGTCAACGACAGCTGCTGGCCTTGCACGACCAGCAGGACGTTGGACAGAACCGGCAAGGTCTGGCGGCGCTCGACGACGCCTGCGACCAGTTGCAGGGGTTTCAACAGGGCTTCGCGTTGAATGGTGAAATGCATGGTCTAGTCCCTTGCCTTCAAATAGCTGCGCAGACGGTCATCAGGTCGTCAGCGTACGCAGCAGGTTCTTGTAGTCCTCGCGGATGTCCGCGTCGGATTCCTTCAATTCATTGATCTTGCGGCAAGCGTGCAACACGGTGGTGTGGTCACGACCGCCGAACATGTCGCCGATCTCCGGCAGACTGTGGTTGGTCAACTCTTTCGACAACGCCATCGCTACCTGCCGTGGCCGCGCCACCGAGCGCGAGCGACGTTTGGACAACAGATCGGAGATCTTGATCTTGTAGTACTCGGCCACCGTGCGCTGGATGTTATCCACACTGACCAACTTGTCCTGCAGCGCCAACAAGTCCTTGAGAGACTCGCGGATCAGCTCGATGGTGATGTCGCGGCCCATGAAGTGCGAGTGGGCAATCACCCGTTTCAGGGCGCCTTCCAGTTCACGCACATTGGAGCGGATACGCTGGGCGATGAAGAAGGCGGCATCGTGCGGCAACTCGACCTTGGCTTGGTCGGCCTTCTTCATAAGGATGGCCACACGGGTTTCCAGCTCCGGTGGCTCGACGGCGACCGTCAGCCCCCAGCCGAAACGCGACTTCAGGCGCTCTTCCAGGCCTTCGATTTCCTTCGGGTAGCGGTCACTGGTGAGGATCACCTGCTGGCCACCTTCGAGCAGGGCGTTGAAGGTGTGGAAAAACTCTTCCTGCGAGCGCTCCTTGCGGGCGAAGAACTGAATGTCATCGATCAGCAGCGCATCTACCGAGCGGTAGAAACGCTTGAACTCATTGATCGCGTTCAGTTGCAGCGCCTTGACCATGTCGGCCACGAAGCGCTCGGAATGCAGGTAGACCACCTTGGCATTCGGATTCTTTTTCAGCAGGTGGTTACCCACAGCGTGCATCAAGTGGGTCTTACCCAGGCCCACGCCCCCATAAAGGAAGAGCGGGTTGTAACCATGCTTGGGGTTGTCGGCGACCTGCCAGGCCGCGGCGCGGGCCAGCTGGTTGGATTTACCCTCGACGAAGGTCTCGAAGGTGAAGGTACGGTTCAGGTAGCTGGTGTGCTTCAAGGCACCTTCGACCTGCACCGTGCGCTGCTCGGTACGCCCGTTGGCCTTCGGGGCCGTGGTGGTGTCGCTCATGCTGTCGAAGCTGTCGCGGCTCGAGGGCTCTTCGACCTCGGCGGCCTGAGTTGGCTCGACCGCTGGCGTGTTCGCATGCTGAACCGCAGCCACCGAAGGCTGCACCTGCGTCTGCTGCGCAAGGGTTGCGGCAACGGCGGCGCTGACAGGTGCGTTGGGGGCAGCACGCGCTGCGGAACTGCGACGGCTGCCTATCAACAAGGAAAGCGCGGGAGCAATGCCGCTGCCCTGTTCACCCAGCAGTTCGAGCAGGCGGCCAAGGTACTTCTCGTTGACCCAATCAAGCACGAAGCGGTTGGGCGCATAGACGCGCAACTCGTCGCCTTCGGCTTCGACCTGTAGCGGACGGATCCAGGTGTTGAATTGCTGGGCAGGCAGTTCATCGCGCAGAAGCTCCACGCACTGCTGCCAAAGTTCCACTGACACGGATATCCCCTGAGTTGAAAGCCGGATGAGGCAAAACAAACCGCCATTGTACCGGGCAGGCGACCAGTTATCCACACGTGGTGGCGATCGCGATCACGGTAAAACCGCCAAAAACTGACGCTTACATCACGCAAGCAGTGTTGATAAGCCCTGTGGATAAGCGCACCTGTGGTCTATGCACAACCCAGGGTTGAGGTCTGTGGATAAAACCTCTGTGGATAAACAGCCATTCACTCCACAGGTTGTCCTCATGGCCCGCACAGCCAGAGCACCCTTTACCGACAAGGTTGTGGATCTCTGTACAGCTCGTAAAACGCGACCTTGAGACACTTATCCACAGAAGGTTGCCCAGCTAAGATCTATAAGTTCTTCAAAAAAGCTTTTTATATGCTTCTTTGTTTTTTCTGTTTGCCTGCGTTTTGTCCACGCGGGCAAACGGCCATCGTTCGAGGGAGATTCGATCTACCCTGATTCGACCTTCCATAAGGAATGGCTGGTTGGAAATTGACCTATTGCCTTGCTTTCTCTAGAATCGCCGATCTCTTAAAAAGGGGGCCCTTCCGGCCCGTTGTCGACCAACCCAGGTAACACGCCATGAAACGTACTTTCCAACCAAGCACCATCAAGCGCGCCCGCACCCACGGTTTCCGTGCCCGTATGGCTACCAAGAACGGCCGTGCCGTTCTGTCGCGTCGCCGTGCCAAAGGCCGTAAGCGTCTGGCAATTTGATTTTTCGGCACAGGTGGTGAGTCAGGACTTCAGTCGGGAAAAGCGACTGCTTACACCCCGGCATTTCAAAGCGGTCTTCGACTCCCCAACCGGCAAGGTTCCAGGGAAAAACCTGCTTATCCTTGCCCGCGAGAACGGCCTCGATCATCCGCGCCTAGGCCTGGTGATCGGCAAGAAGAGCGTCAAGCTCGCCGTTCAACGCAATCGCCTGAAACGCCTGATGCGCGATTCGTTTCGCCTGAACCAGCAGCTGTTGGCTGGCCTGGACATCGTGATCGTCGCGCGCAAGGGGTTGGGCGAAGTGGAAAACCCAGAATTGCACCAACACTTTGGCAAGCTCTGGAAGCGACTGGTCCGCAGTCGGCCCTCTCCAGCGGTCGCCAATTCCGCAGGGGTAGACAGTCACGATGCGTAAACTGGCCCTCGTTCCGATCCAGTTTTACCGTTACGCCATCAGTCCACTGATGGCCAGTCACTGTCGTTTCTATCCCAGCTGTTCCTGTTACGCCTATGAAGCCATTGAAAACCATGGCCTCTTGCGTGGTGGGTGGCTGGCCGTTCGTCGCCTGGGGCGTTGTCATCCGTGGAACGACGGCGGTTTCGATCCCGTTCCACCTGCTCCTTCCTCCCGAACTTCTTCGATAGCCGAGTAATCATGGATATTAAACGCACGATCCTGATCGTCGCCCTGGCAATCGTGTCCTATGTCATGGTCCTCAAGTGGAACCAGGACTACGGCCAGGCTGCCCTGCCGACTCAGAATGCTGCTGCCAGCAATGCTGCCCCGGCCCTGCCGGACACCGTGCCGGCCGGCAACTCCGGTGCAAGCGCCGATGTGCCGAGCGCCAATGCTGAATCCAGCCCAGCCGAACTGGCGCCAGTGGCGCTCAGCAAGGACCTGATCCGGATCAAGACCGACGTCCTGGACCTGGCTATCGACCCGGTCGGTGGTGACATCGTCCAACTGACCCTGCCGAAGTACCCACGTCGCCAGGATCATCCGGATATTCCGTTCCAGCTGTTCGACAACGGTGGTGAACGTGTGTATCTGGCCCAGAGTGGCCTGACCGGCGCCAACGGTCCGGACGCCCGTTCCACTGGTCGCCCGCTGTACGCCGCAGAGCAGAAGAGCTTCCAGCTGGCCGACGGCCAGGACCAACTGTCGGTCGACCTGAAGTTCAGCGAGAACGGCGTCAACTACATCAAGCGCTTCAGCTTCAAGCGCGGTGAGTATGACCTGACCGTCAGCTACCTGATCGACAACCAGAGCGCTCAGGCCTGGACCGGCAACATGTTTGCCCAGCTCAAGCGTGACGCCAGCTCCGATCCGTCGTCGAGCACCGCCACCGGTACCGCCACCTACCTCGGCGCGGCCCTGTGGACAGCTTCCGAGCCGTACAAGAAAGTGTCGATGAAAGACATCGACAAGGGTAGTTTGAAAGAAAATGTGACTGGCGGCTGGGTAGCCTGGCTGCAGCACTACTTCGTGACAGCCTGGATCCCGACCCACTCGGACAACAACGCCGTCCAGACCCGCAAGGACAGCCAGGGCAACTACATCATCGGCTATACCGGCCCGGCGCTTAACGTTCCTGCCGGCGGCAAGGTCGAAACCAGCGCCATGCTGTATGCCGGACCGAAGATCCAGTCCAAGCTCAAGGAGTTGTCCCCAGGCCTGGAACTGACCGTCGACTACGGCTTCCTGTGGTTCATCGCACAGCCGATCTTCTGGCTGCTGCAACATATCCACAGCCTGCTGGGCAACTGGGGCTGGTCGATCATCGTCCTGACCATGTTGATCAAGGGCCTGTTCTTCCCGCTGTCGGCCGCCAGCTACCGCTCGATGGCGCGCATGCGTGCCGTGGCGCCAAAACTGGCCCAGCTCAAGGAACGCTTCGGTGATGATCGCCAGAAGATGTCCCAGGCGATGATGGAGCTGTACAAGAAAGAGAAGATCAACCCACTGGGCGGCTGCCTGCCGATCCTGGTGCAGATGCCGGTGTTCCTGGCCCTGTACTGGGTGCTGCTGGAAAGCGTCGAGATGCGCCAGGCCCCGTGGATGCTGTGGATCACCGACCTGTCGATCAAGGATCCGTTCTTCATCCTGCCGATCATCATGGGTGCCACCATGTTCATCCAGCAGCGCCTGAACCCGACCCCGCCCGATCCTATGCAGGCGAAGGTAATGAAAATGATGCCGATCATCTTCACCTTCTTCTTCCTGTGGTTCCCGGCTGGTCTGGTGCTGTACTGGGTTGTGAACAACTGCCTGTCGATCGGACAGCAGTGGTACATCACTCGTCGTATCGAGGCTGCGACCAAGAACGCAGCCGCTTGACGGGCTGCTACGCTAGCCTGTGAACAAAAACGCCCCCCTGGGGCGTTTTTGCTATCTGTCGTATTCGTTGTAGAGGTTCGAGCATGAACACAGTGCGTGAAACCATTGCCGCCATCGCCACCGCCCAGGGCCGTGGCGGGGTAGGCATCGTCAGATTGTCCGGCCCGCTGGCCCGCCAGGCCGGGCAAGTCATTACCGGACGCAATACGCTGAACCCGCGGCATGCCCATTACGGCCCGTTCCGCGATGACGATGGCCTGGTGCTGGATGAAGGGATCGCGCTGTTCTTCCCCGGGCCGAACTCGTTCACCGGCGAAGATGTGCTGGAGCTGCAGGGCCACGGCGGCCCGGTAGTCATGGACATGCTGCTGCAACGTTGCCTGCAGCTCGGTTGCCGACTGGCACGTCCAGGCGAATTCAGCGAGCGAGCGTTCCTCAACGACAAGCTCGACCTGGCCCAGGCCGAGGCAATCGCCGACCTGATCGAAGCCAGCTCCACGCAGGCTGCGCGCAATGCCTTGCGTTCCCTGCAGGGGGCATTCTCCAAGCGTGTGCATGGCCTCACCGAAGCTCTGATCGCCCTGCGCATCTATGTCGAAGCCGCCATCGACTTCCCAGAGGAAGAGATCGACTTTCTTGCCGATGGCCATGTGCTGCGCATGCTCGATGAGGTGCGTGACACGTTATCCACAGTTCAGCGCGAAGCGGGGCAAGGCGCGTTGCTTCGCGATGGCATGACCGTGGTCATCGCAGGCCGGCCGAACGCCGGCAAGTCGAGCCTGCTCAACCAGTTGGCCGGGCGTGAAGCGGCAATTGTCACCGATATCGCCGGCACCACCCGGGATATCCTCCGCGAACATATCCACATCGACGGCATGCCGCTGCATGTGGTCGACACCGCAGGCTTGCGCGACACCGATGACCATGTGGAAAAGATCGGTGTGGAACGGGCGCTCAAGGCCATCGCCGAGGCCGACCGTGTGCTCCTGGTGGTCGATTCGACGGCACCGGAAGCCAGTGATCCGTTTGCCTTGTGGCCAGAGTTTCTCGATCAGCGCCCCGACGTGGCCAAGGTCACCCTCATTCGCAACAAGGCGGATCTCAGTGGTGAGGTCGTGGGCCTGGAGCAAAGCGACGATGGGCACGTCACCATCACCCTCAGCGCCCGGGACAGCGACATGGGCCTGGACCTGCTGCGTGAGCATCTCAAGGCTTGCATGGGCTATGAACAAACCGCCGAAAGCAGCTTCAGCGCTCGTCGCCGGCACCTGGAGGCGCTACGCCAGGCCAGTGCCCACCTCGAGCATGGCCGTGCGCAGCTGACCCTCGCCGGTGCCGGTGAGCTGCTTGCAGAGGATCTGCGCCAGGCACAGCAAGTGCTGGGTGAAATTACCGGAGCATTCAGCTCGGATGACCTGCTGGGGCGGATTTTCTCCAGCTTCTGCATTGGCAAGTGATCCCATAGGGTTCGATTCGCAACAAAGCCGCTCTCTGGAGCGGTTTTTTTTTGCCCGCGATTCGTGTGGGTACGGGTCATTGCAAGCAGACCAGCAACCACGGACGACACGCGCCGCGGAAAGAATTTCATCAACAGCGCCTCGCACGCCTGGATAAGCTCTGTGGAAAACTCGACCTCAGCTCCGTTGATAACCAGGCTTTTTTTCTGAGGACAAACCTGCCTGTGGGTAACAGCATGATTCATCCACAGGTTAAACAGCGGTATCCAGAGCCCCCAGGGCCACTTCGACACAGGGTTTTGATTCTCTGTACACATTGATATGTATGGGCTGCAGAGACTTATGCACAGATAGGTTGGTGCCTAAACATAAACATAAAAACAAAGCTTTTTTAAATTTTTCCTCTTTGTTTTCTTTTACCTGCCACTCATCCACAGCCTGGTCAAATTTTGCTCAGAAGGTTTCTTTGAAGGGCGGGAAGTCCCTATACTTGTCCGCTTACCTTCTCTATTCGCAAAAACAGGCACGAGGTGCGTGGTGGATTTCCCTTCCCGTTTTGAAGTGATCGTCATCGGCGGCGGCCATGCCGGTACCGAGGCTGCGCTTGCGTCCGCACGCATGGGTGTGAAAACCCTGCTGCTGACCCATAACGTGGAAACCCTCGGTCACATGAGCTGCAACCCGGCCATCGGTGGCATTGGCAAGAGCCACCTGGTCAAGGAAATCGATGCGCTCGGCGGCGCGATGGCGCTGGCCACCGACAAGAGCGGCATCCAGTTCCGCGTTCTGAACAACCGCAAGGGCCCGGCGGTACGCGCCACCCGCGCACAGGCGGACCGCGCCATCTACAAGGCCGTGGTACGTGAAATCCTGGAAAACCAGCCGAACCTGTGGATATTCCAGCAGTCGTGCGATGACCTGATCGTCGAGCAGGACCAGGTCAAGGGCGTGGTCACGCAAATGGGCCTGCGGTTCTTCGCCGACTCCGTGGTACTGACCAGCGGGACTTTCCTCGGCGGACTTATCCACATCGGTTTGCAGAACTATTCCGGTGGCCGCGCGGGCGATCCGCCCGCCAATGCCCTGGCCAACCGCATGCGTGAATTGCCGCTGCGTGTCGGCCGGCTGAAAACCGGTACACCGCCGCGCATCGATGGCCGTTCGGTGGACTTCTCGGTGATGACCGAGCAACCGGGCGATACGCCGATCCCGGTAATGTCGTTCATGGGCAACGCCGACATGCATCCGCGTCAGGTGAGCTGCTGGATTACCCACACCAACGCCCGCACCCACGAGATCATTGCCTCGAACCTCGACCGTTCGCCGATGTACTCGGGGGTGATCGAAGGCATTGGCCCGCGTTATTGCCCGTCGATCGAGGACAAGATCCATCGCTTCGCCGACAAGGAAAGCCACCAGGTGTTCATCGAGCCGGAAGGCCTGACCACCCATGAGCTGTACCCCAACGGTATTTCCACGTCGTTGCCGTTCGACGTGCAGCTTGAGATCGTCCGCTCGATCCGCGGCATGGAGAACGCCCACATCGTGCGCCCGGGCTATGCCATCGAGTACGACTACTTCGATCCACGCGACCTGAAGTACAGCCTCGAGACCAAGGTCATCGGCGGCCTGTTCTTCGCAGGCCAGATCAACGGCACCACCGGCTACGAAGAAGCCGGTGCCCAAGGCCTGCTGGCCGGGACTAACGCCGCGCTGCGCGCCCAGGGCCGTGAAAGCTGGTGCCCGCGTCGCGACGAGGCGTACATCGGCGTGCTGGTCGACGACCTGATCACCCTCGGCACCCAGGAGCCGTACCGCATGTTCACTTCGCGAGCCGAGTACCGGCTGATCCTGCGCGAAGACAACGCCGACCTGCGCCTGACCGAGAAGGGCCGTGAACTCGGCTTGATCGACGATGAGCGCTGGGCGGCCTTCAGCGCCAAACGCGAAGGCATCGAGCGAGAAGAACAACGCCTGAAAAGTACCTGGGTGCGCCCGAACACGCCGCAAGGCCAGGCCATTGTGGATAAGTTCGGCACGCCATTGGCGCATGAGTACAGCCTGCTCAACCTGCTTGCCCGCCCTGAAATCGACTACGCTGGCCTGATCGAGGCAACCGGCGGCGAGAACATCGATCCACAGGTCGCCGAGCAGGTCGAGATCAGGACCAAGTACGCCGGCTACATCGACCGTCAGCAGGAAGAGATTGCCCGCCTGCGCGCCAGTGAGGACACGCGCCTGCCTGTGGATATCGACTACACGACCATCTCCGGGCTGTCCAAGGAGATCCAGGGCAAGCTCGGCGACACCCGGCCAGAGACCCTGGGCCAGGCTTCGCGTATTCCCGGCGTCACCCCCGCGGCGATTTCCCTGTTGTTGATTCACTTGAAAAAACGCGGCGCAGGCCGCGAATTGGAGCAAAGCGCTTGAGTTCCCCGGTCACCCCGCAACATGCCGAAGAGTTGTCCACAGGTGCGCGTCAGCTTGGTGTCGAGCTGACCGCGCAGCAGCACGAACTGCTGCTGGGCTACCTGGCCCTGTTGATCAAATGGAACAAGGCCTACAACCTGACGGCCGTGCGCGACCCCGACGAGATGGTCTCGCGTCATTTGCTCGACAGCCTCAGCGTCATGCCGTTTATCCACAACGACACCCAGCGTTGGCTGGATGTCGGCAGCGGCGGCGGCATGCCGGGCATACCGCTGGCCATCCTGCATCCGCACAAGCAGGTGACGGTGCTCGACAGCAACGGCAAGAAGACGCGCTTCCTCACCCAGGTGAAGATGGAGCTGAAACTGGACAACCTCACGGTTATCCACAGCCGGGTGGAAGAGGTCCAGCCCGAGCAGCCGTTCTGCGGGATCGTCTCCCGGGCCTTCAGCAGCATGGAGAATTTCACCAACTGGACCCGCCACCTGGGTGACAGCCGCACGCAATGGCTTGCAATGAAGGGGCTGCATCCTGCCGATGAACTGGTAGCATTGCCCGCAGACTTCACAGTGGAAAGCGAGCAGGCCCTGACCGTTCCAGGTTGCCAGGGCCAGCGCCATCTGCTGATACTGCGCCGCAAGGCATGACTGGGAACACGAGCAACAATGGCTAAGGTATTCGCAATCGCGAACCAGAAGGGTGGTGTGGGCAAGACCACCACCTGCATCAATCTCGCCGCATCGCTGGCCGCGACCAAGCGTCGCGTGCTGCTGATCGACCTCGATCCACAGGGCAACGCCACCATGGGCAGCGGTGTGGATAAGCACGAGCTCGAGCATTCGGTGTACGACCTGCTGATCGGGGAATGCGACCTGGCCCAGGCCATGCACTACTCCGAACACGGTGGTTACCAGCTGTTGCCGGCCAACCGCGACCTGACCGCCGCCGAAGTGGTGCTGCTGGAAATGCAGATGAAGGAGAGCCGTCTGCGCAACGCGTTGGCGCCGATCCGCGAGAACTACGACTACATCCTCATCGACTGCCCGCCGTCGCTGTCGATGCTGACGCTCAATGCGCTGGTCGCCTCCGATGGCGTGATCATCCCCATGCAGTGCGAGTACTACGCGCTGGAAGGGTTGAGCGACCTTGTGGATAACATCAAGCGCATCGCCGCCCGGTTGAACCCGGAGCTGAAGATCGAAGGCCTGCTGCGGACCATGTACGACCCGCGTCTGAGCCTGAACAACGATGTTTCGGCGCAGCTCAAGGAGCATTTTGGCGAGCAGCTGTACGATACGGTGATCCCGCGCAACATCCGCCTGGCGGAGGCGCCGAGCTTCGGCATGCCGGCACTGGCCTACGACAAGCAATCCCGTGGCGCGCTCGCCTATCTGGCGCTGGCCGGGGAACTGGTCCGTCGGCAGCGTCGTCCCTCACGCATTGCACAAACAACTTAAGGAATCCGCATGGCCATCAAGAAACGCGGTCTCGGACGTGGGTTGGATGCACTGCTCAGTGGTCCTTCCGTCAGCGCGCTCGAAGCGCAGGCTGTCAAGATCGACCAGAAGGAACTGCAACACCTGCCGGTCGAGCTGATCCAGCGCGGCAAGTACCAGCCGCGTCGCGACATGGATCCCGAGGCGCTGGAAGAACTGGCGCACTCGATCCGCACCCATGGCGTCATGCAGCCGATCGTGGTTCGCCCGATCGGTGACAACCGCTACGAGATCATCGCCGGTGAGCGCCGCTGGCGCGCCACCCAGCAGGCTGGCCTGGATACCGTTCCGGCCATGGTCCGCGAAGTACCCGACGAAGCCGCCATTGCCATGGCGCTGATCGAGAACATCCAGCGCGAGGACCTCAACCCGCTGGAAGAGGCGCTCGCCCTGCAGCGTCTGCAACAGGAATTCGAACTGACCCAGCAGCAGGTGGCCGATGCCGTCGGCAAGTCGCGGGTCACCGTGGCCAACTTGTTGCGGCTGATCTCGCTGCCCGAGGCGATCAAGACCATGCTCGCCCATGGCGACCTGGAGATGGGCCACGCCCGCGCCTTGCTCGGCCTCGAGGAAGATCGGCAGGAAGAAGGGGCGCGTCATGTTGTCGCACGCGGCCTCACCGTGCGCCAGACCGAGGCACTGGTGCGTCAGTGGCTCAGTGGCAAACCTGAGCCGGTCGAGGCGAGCAAACCTGATCCGGATATCACGCGTCTTGAACAGCGTCTGGCAGAGCGCCTGGGCTCGGCGGTACAAATTCGCCATGGCAACAAGGGCAAAGGCCAGTTGGTTATTCGCTACAACTCCCTTGACGAGTTGCAAGGCGTGCTTGCTCACATCCGCTGAAACAATTCCTGTTGTAGCGCGCAGTCGGAAATCACTACCCAAGAGTTGAATAGGGGTTAATCCACCCCTATACTCTGCGCGCATTTTGTCGGCACAAATTATGCCAAGTCATTGTTGACGAGGCGGTCGACTTTCGAGGAGCAGTTGTGATGGAAATCCGCACGCCAAACCGCCTGCCTTTCCATCGCTGGGCGGTTTTTCCGGTACTGCTGGCTCAATTTGTCGTACTGCTGCTGGCAACGCTGGTGTTGTGGCAGTGGAAAGGGGTAGTCAGTGGATATTCAGGCCTTTGCGGAGGTTTGATTGCCTGGCTGCCCAATGTGTATTTCGCCTGGAAGGCTTTTCGCTTCAGCGGAGCCCGGGCGGCGCAGGCCATCGTCAAGTCGTTTTACGCGGGCGAGGCAGGCAAGATGATTTTGACGGCAGTGCTGTTTGCACTGACCTTTGCAGGAGTGAAGCCATTGGCGCCGTTGGCAGTATTCGGCGTCTTCGTGCTGACCCTTTTGGTCAGCTGGTTCGCGCCCCTGCTGATGAATAAAAGACTTTCGAGACCTTAGGGCGTTTGAGGCAACCATGGCAGCAGAAACCGCTTCGGGCTATATCCAGCACCACTTGCAGAACCTGACCTACGGTCAACTACCAGACGGCAGCTGGGGCTTGGCCCATTCGGCTGCAGAAGCCAAGGCAATGGGCTTCTGGGCGTTCCACCTGGACACCCTGGGTTGGTCCGTTGCGCTGGGTCTGATCTTCCTGTTCATATTCCGCATGGCGGCTAAAAAGGCCACTTCCGGCCAGCCTGGCGCCCTGCAGAACTTCGTCGAAGTGCTGGTGGACTTCGTCCACGGCAGCGTGAAGGATTCCTTCCACGGCCGCAGCCCGGTGATCGCCCCGCTGGCGCTGACCATCTTCGTCTGGGTATTCCTGATGAACGCCATCGACCTGGTACCGGTCGACTGGATTCCTCAGCTGGCCATCCTGATCTCCGGTGATCCGCACATTCCGTTCCGCGCGGTGTCGACCACCGACCCGAACGCCACCCTGGGCATGGCCCTGAGCGTGTTCGCGCTGATCATCTTCTACAGCATCAAGGTCAAGGGCATCGGCGGCTTCATCGGCGAGCTCACCCTGCACCCGTTCGGTAGCAAGAACATCTTCGTGCAGATCCTGCTGATCCCGGTGAACTTCCTGCTCGAGTTCGTCACCCTGATCGCCAAGCCGATTTCGTTGGCACTGCGTCTGTTCGGCAACATGTACGCCGGCGAGCTGGTGTTCATCCTGATCGCGGTGATGTTCGGCGCCGGCATCCTCTGGCTCAGCGGCCTGGGTGTGGTGCTGCAGTGGGCGTGGGCGGTGTTCCACATCCTGATCATCACCCTGCAAGCTTTCATCTTCATGATGCTGACCATCGTCTACCTGTCGATGGCTCACGAAGATAACCATTAAGACCGCCTGGCGTGTCTGATAGCCTTCCCCGCCCGTCTGGGGGGAGGGCTTAAAAAGTCCGCAAGGGCATGCTGTATCAAACGATTTGTTTTACCGCTTCAAACTAAAAACCTAACCAATACGACGTAAAAGTCGGGAGGAAAGATGGAAACTGTAGTTGGTCTGACCGCTATCGCTGTTGCTCTGCTGATCGGCCTGGGTGCTCTGGGTACCGCCATTGGTTTCGGCCTGCTGGGCGGCAAGTTCCTGGAAGGCGCTGCTCGCCAGCCAGAAATGGTTCCAATGCTGCAGGTCAAGATGTTCATCGTTGCCGGTCTGCTCGACGCCGTCACCATGATCGGTGTTGGTATCGCTCTGTTCTTCACCTTCGCAAACCCCTTCGTTGGTCAGATCGCCGGCTAATCACTCGTTTCCAACGAGTGAAAGGCTGTGATGAACAAAGACCGAGCGAGGTGTTGGCGTGAACATTAATGCAACCCTGATTGGCCAATCCGTTGCTTTCCTGATTTTTGTGCTCTTCTGCATGAAGTACGTATGGCCTCCGGTCATCACTGCTCTGCAAGAGCGCCAGAAGAAGATTGCTGACGGCCTGGACGCTGCCAATCGCGCTGCTCGCGACCTGGAGCTGGCCCAAGAGAAAGTGGGTCAGCAACTGCGTGAAGCGAAGGCACAGGCAGCCGAAATCATTGAGCAAAGCAAGAAACGCGCTGCTCAGCTTGTCGAGGAAGCCCGTGAACAGGCCCGCGTCGAAGCTGACCGTGTGAAGGCTCAGGCTCAAGCCGAGATCGAACAGGAACTGAACAGCGTCAAAGACGCCCTGCGTGCCCAAGTGGGTGCCCTGGCTGTTGGCGGTGCTGAAAAGATCCTTGGCGCCACAATCGATCAAAACGCGCATGCGGAGCTGGTTAACAAACTGGCCGCTGAAATTTAAGCGAGGGCGATCATGGCAGAACTGACCACGTTGGCCCGACCTTACGCTAAGGCTGCCTTCGAGCATGCCCAGGCCCATCAGCAACTGGCCAATTGGTCAGCCATGCTCGGCCTGGCTGCTGCGGTGTCGCAAGACGACACCATGCAGCGCCTGCTCAAGGCCCCGCAACTGACTAGCGCAGAAAAGGCCGCCGCATTCATTGAAGTGTGCGGTGACAAGTTTGACGCCAAGGCACAGAATTTCATTCATGTTGCCGCGGAAAACGAACGTCTCCTGCTTCTGCCGGAGATTTCGACTCTGTTCGACCTGTACAAGGCCGAGCAAGAGAAATCCGTGGACGTGGAAGTCACCAGTGCTTTTGCGTTGAACCAAGAACAGCAAGACAAACTCGCCAAGGTTCTCAGTGCACGGTTAGGCCAGGAAGTGCGCCTGCACGCGTCGGAGGATGCCAGCCTGATCGGCGGCGTCGTCATCCGCGCTGGCGACCTGGTAATCGACGGTTCGGTTCGCGGGAAAATCGCGAAACTGGCCGAAGCCTTGAAATCTTGAGTTTGAAGGGGCAGCAGAGCAATGCAGCAACTCAATCCTTCCGAAATTAGTGAAATCATCAAGGGCCGCATCGACAACCTCGATGTCGGCTCCCAAGCCCGTAACGAAGGTACCGTCGTTTCGGTTTCCGACGGCATCGTGCGGATCCACGGTCTGGCCGACGTCATGTACGGCGAAATGATCGAGTTCCCTGGCAGCGTATTCGGCATGGCCCTGAACCTGGAGCAAGACTCCGTAGGTGCAGTGATCCTGGGTGCCTATGACACCCTCGCCGAAGGCATGAGCGCCAAGTGCACCGGCCGCATCCTGGAAGTTCCGGTTGGTAAGGAACTGCTGGGTCGCGTCGTCGACGCACTGGGTAACCCGATCGACGGCAAAGGTCCTCTGGGCAACACCCAGACCGACGCGGTCGAGAAAGTAGCTCCAGGCGTGATCTGGCGTAAGTCGGTAGACCAGCCTGTACAGACTGGCTACAAGTCCGTCGACGCTATGATCCCTGTTGGCCGTGGCCAGCGTGAGCTGATCATCGGTGACCGTCAGATCGGCAAGACCGCCATGGCCATCGACGCCATCATCAACCAGAAAGACTCCGGTATTTTCTGCGTTTATGTTGCAGTCGGCCAGAAGCGTTCCACCGTTGCCAACATCGTTCGCAAGCTGGAAGAAGCCGGCGCCCTGGCCAACACCATCGTGGTTGTTGCCAGTGCTTCGGAATCCGCCGCACTGCAGTTCCTGGCGCCTTATGCCGGCTGCACCATGGGCGAGTTCTTCCGTGACCGCGGTGAAGACGCCCTGATCGTTTACGATGACCTGTCCAAGCAGGCCGTTGCCTACCGTCAGATCTCCCTGCTGCTGCGCCGTCCACCAGGACGTGAAGCGTACCCAGGCGACGTGTTCTATCTCCACTCCCGTCTGCTGGAGCGTGCATCGCGCGTTTCCGAAGAGTACGTCGAGAAGTTCACCAACGGTGCCGTAACTGGCAAGACTGGCTCGCTGACCGCTCTGCCGATCATCGAAACCCAGGCTGGCGACGTTTCCGCGTTCGTTCCGACCAACGTGATCTCGATCACCGACGGTCAGATCTTCCTGGAATCGGCCATGTTCAACGCAGGTATCCGTCCTGCCGTTAACGCCGGTGTGTCGGTATCCCGTGTTGGTGGTGCCGCCCAGACCAAGATCATCAAGAAGCTGTCCGGTGGTATCCGTACCGCCCTGGCCCAGTACCGTGAACTGGCGGCCTTCGCCCAGTTTGCTTCGGACCTGGACGAGGCTACCCGCAAGCAGCTGGAGCATGGTCAGCGCGTTACCGAGCTGATGAAGCAGAAGCAGTACGCGCCAATGTCGATCGCCGACATGGCCCTGTCGCTGTACGCCGCTGAGCGTGGTTTCCTGACCGACGTAGAAGTCTCCAAGGTTGGCAGCTTCGAGCAAGCTCTGATTGCCTACTTCAACCGTGATCACGCCGAACTGATGGCCAAGATCAACGTGAAGGGTGACTTCAACGACGAAATCGACGCTGGCATGAAAGCCGGTATCGAGAAGTTCAAGGCCACCCAGACCTGGTAAGCCGCAGCGGGGGCTCCGGCCCCCGCTTGCTAACCTGATAGGTGATACATGGCAGGCGCAAAAGAGATTCGCAGTAAGATTGCGAGCATCAAAAGCACGCAAAAAATTACCAGCGCCATGGAGAAAGTGGCGGTCAGCAAGATGCGCAAGGCACAAATGCGCATGGCTGCTAGCCGTCCTTACGCGGAGCGTATCCGCCAGGTGATCGGTCATCTGGCCAACGCCAACCCGGAATACCGCCACCCGTTCATGATCGAGCGCCCTGTAAAGCGCGCTGGTTATATCGTGGTGAGCAGTGACCGTGGTCTGTGCGGTGGCTTGAACACCAACCTGTTCAAGGCCCTGGTCAAGGACATGAGCGAAAACCGCGAACAGGGCGTTGAAATCGACCTGTGCGTGATCGGCAGCAAGGGTGCGACTTTCTTCCGCATCTTTGGCGGCAACGTCGTAGCCGCGATCAGCCACCTGGGCGAAGAGCCATCGATCAACGATCTGATCGGCTCCGTCAAAGTGATGCTGGACGCCTACCTCGACGGCCGTATCGATCGCCTCTCGGTGGTTTCGAACAAGTTCATCAACACCATGACCCAAAAACCGACGGTCGAGCAGTTGGTACCGTTGGTGGCAACCCCGGATCAGGAACTCAAGCACCACTGGGACTACCTGTACGAACCCGACGCAAAAGAGCTGCTGGACGGCTTGATGGTGCGTTACGTGGAGTCGCAGGTGTACCAGGCGGTGGTCGAGAACAACGCTGCTGAACAAGCGGCCCGGATGATCGCCATGAAGAACGCCACAGACAACGCCGGTGATTTGATCAAAGAGCTTCAGTTGATCTACAACAAGGCGCGTCAGGCTGCGATCACCCAGGAGATCTCGGAAATCGTCGGCGGCGCTGCCGCGGTTTAACGGTTCAAAAATTCAGAGGATCCAGCTATGAGTAGCGGACGTATCGTGCAAATCATCGGCGCCGTCATCGACGTGGAATTCCCACGTGATGCCGTGCCGAGTGTTTACAACGCGCTGAAAGTACAAGGCGCGGAAACCACCCTGGAAGTTCAGCAGCAGCTGGGCGACGGCGTGGTTCGTACCATTGCGATGGGCTCGACCGAAGGTCTGAAGCGCGGTCTGGATGTCGTCGACACCAAGGCTGCCATCTCGGTACCCGTCGGCAAGGCAACCCTGGGCCGTATCATGGACGTCCTGGGCAACCCGATCGACGAAGCCGGCCCGATCGGCGAAGAAGAGCGTCGCGGTATCCACCAGCCAGCGCCTTCGTTCGCTGACCAGGCAGGCGGCAACGACCTGCTGGAAACCGGCATCAAGGTTATCGACCTGGTCTGCCCGTTCGCCAAGGGTGGTAAGGTTGGTCTGTTCGGTGGTGCCGGCGTCGGCAAGACCGTGAACATGATGGAACTGATCCGTAACATCGCCATGGAACACAGCGGTTACTCCGTGTTCGCTGGTGTGGGTGAGCGTACTCGTGAGGGTAACGACTTCTACCACGAGATGAAGGACTCCAACGTTCTCGACAAGGTAGCGCTGGTCTACGGTCAGATGAACGAGCCACCAGGAAACCGTCTGCGCGTAGCGCTGACCGGCCTGACCATGGCTGAGAAGTTCCGTGACGAAGGTAACGACGTTCTGCTGTTCGTCGACAACATCTATCGTTACACCCTGGCCGGTACCGAAGTATCCGCACTGCTGGGCCGTATGCCTTCGGCAGTAGGTTACCAGCCGACCCTGGCCGAAGAGATGGGCGTTCTGCAAGAGCGTATCACTTCGACCAAGGAAGGTTCGATCACCTCCGTCCAGGCCGTATACGTACCTGCGGACGACCTGACCGACCCGTCGCCAGCGACCACCTTCGCCCACTTGGACGCCACCGTCGTTCTGTCCCGTGACATCGCTTCCCTGGGTATCTACCCAGCGGTCGACCCACTGGACTCGACTTCGCGCCAGCTGGACCCGAACGTGATCGGCACCGAGCACTACGACACCGCTCGTGGCGTTCAGTATGTTCTGCAGCGCTACAAAGAGCTGAAGGACATCATCGCGATCCTGGGTATGGACGAACTGTCCGAAGCCGACAAGCAACTGGTTGCCCGCGCTCGTAAGATCCAGCGCTTCCTGTCGCAGCCGTTCTTCGTGGCCGAAGTCTTCACCGGCTCGCCAGGCAAGTACGTTTCGCTCAAGGACACCATCGCTGGCTTCAGCGGCATCCTCAAAGGTGACTACGACCACCTGCCAGAACAAGCGTTCTACATGGTCGGCAGCATCGACGAAGCGATCGAGAAAGCCAAGAAACTGTAATCCCGGCGCCCCGCAAGGGGCGCTAATCAGGTTGAGGCAAGCAGATGGCTATGACAGTCCATTGCGATATCGTCAGCGCGGAAGGAGAGATCTTCTCCGGCCTGGTCGAGATGGTAGTAGCGCACGGCAACCTGGGCGATCTGGGTATCGCTCCAGGCCACGCGCCGCTGATCACCAATCTCAAGCCTGGTCCGATCACGCTGACCAAGCAAGGTGGCGATCGTGAGGTGTTCTACATCTCCGGTGGCTTCCTCGAAGTGCAGCCGAACATGGTCAAGGTTCTTGCCGACACCGTGCAGCGCGCTGCCGACCTGGACGAAGCTCAGGCTCAGGAAGCCCTCAAGGCTGCTGAGAACGCGCTGAACGCGAAAAGCTCGGACTTCGACTACGGTGCTGCTGCCGCACGTCTGGCCGAAGCTGCAGCTCAGCTGCGTACTGTCCAGCAATTGCGCAAGGGCAAGTAACCTGGCCTTGGCCGGTCACTTCCAATGCGATTGAGTTAAAGGGTAGCCTCGGCTACCCTTTTTCTTTTCTGAATTTCCCCTTTGGTCACGTCCCTGACCGCTTAGGATTGGTAGCCAGTCAATGTCCCTTGATATCGTCATTCTCGCCGCAGGCCAAGGCACCCGCATGCGCTCCGCGCTGCCCAAGGTACTGCACCCGGTCGCCGGCAACTCCATGCTCGGCCACGTTATCCACAGCGCACGCCAGTTGCAGCCCAAGGGTATTCACGTGGTTATCGGCCATGGCGCGGAGTTGGTGCGCGAACGCCTTGCAGCGGACGATCTGAATTTCGTCCTGCAGGACAAGCAATTGGGCACCGGCCATGCGGTGGCCCAGGCGCTGCCGGCGATCACTGCCGACACCGTGCTGGTGCTCTACGGCGATGTGCCGCTGATCGAGGTGGAAACCTTGCAGCGCCTGCTGGCCAAAGTCAGCGAGCAACAGCTCGGGCTGCTCACGGTGACCTTGCAGGACCCGACCGGCTATGGCCGCATTGTGCGTGACGCCGCGGGCAAGGTGGCGGCGATCGTCGAGCACAAGGACGCCAGCGAAGCGCAGAAGGCGATCAAGGAAGGCAACACCGGTATCCTCGCCATGCCGGCCGCGCGCTTGGCCGACTGGATGGGACGCCTGTCCAACAACAATGCCCAGGGCGAGTACTACCTCACCGACGTGATTGCCATGGCCGTGGACGATGGCTTGGTGGTCGCCACCGAGCAGCCCCACGACCCGATGGAAGTGCAAGGCGCCAACGACCGCCGCCAGCTTTCGGAACTCGAGCGTCACTACCAGCTGCGCGAAGGCCGTCGCCTGATGGCCCAGGGCGTCACCCTGCGCGATCCGGCGCGCTTCGATGTGCGCGGTGAGGTGACCGTCGGCCGGGATGTACTGATCGATATCAACGTCATTCTCGAAGGCAAGGTAGTCATCGAGGACGACGTGCAGATCGGCCCGAACTGCGTGATCAAGGACAGCACACTGCGCAAAGGCGTGATCATCAAGGCCAACAGTCATATCGAAGGCGCGGTGATGGGCGAGGGCAGCGATGCCGGCCCGTTCGCCCGCTTGCGCCCAGGCAGCGTGCTGGAGGCCAAGGCACATGTGGGTAACTTCGTCGAGCTGAAGAATGCGCACCTGGGCGAGGGCGCCAAGGCCGGCCACCTGACCTACCTGGGCGACGCCGAGATCGGCGCCCGCACCAACATCGGCGCTGGCACCATCACCTGCAACTATGACGGTGCCAACAAGTTCCGCACGGTGATGGGTGAGGACGTGTTCATCGGCTCCAACAATTCGCTGGTGGCCCCTGTGGAAATCCAGGCCGGGGCCACTACCGCAGCGGGCTCGACCATCACCCAGAAGGTTGAAGCCGGACAGTTGGGCGTGGCACGTGCGCGCCAGCGCAATATCGAAGGCTGGAAGCGGCCGGAGAAAATCAAGCAGAGCTGAGTTATCCACAGCGCGTTTTGCACAGGCCGACTTATGTGAATAAGTCGGCCTTTTTATTTTCCGGTCCTGCTGACTTGACGAATCGTTTGACTTAGGTTTTGATTGCAACACTTATCTTTCGAATCGAAACTTAACCGAAATGTCGAAACGAAATACTCCCCAACGTCGCCACAACATCCTGGCCTTGCTCAACGAGCAGGGCGAGGTCAGTGTCGACGCTTTGGCCAAGCGTTTCGAAACCTCCGAAGTGACCATCCGCAAGGATCTGCACGCCTTGGAGGCCAACGGCCTGCTGCTGCGCCGCTATGGCGGCGCGGTGACGATGCCTCAGGAGCTGCTGGGCGACACGGTTCAGCCGGTGTCCCTCTACAAGCAGGCCATCGCTCGTGCGGCGGTGGAACGCATCCGTGAACATGCGCGCATCATCATCGACAGCGGCAGTACCACGGCGGCGATGATCCCGCAGCTCGGGCGCCAGCCAGGCCTGGTGGTGATGACCAACTCGCTCAATGTGGCCCGGGCTATCAGCGAACAAGAGCATGAACCTGTGCTGCTGATGACTGGTGGTACCTGGGACCCGCACTCGGAGTCCTTCCAGGGCCAGGTGGCCGAGCAGGTACTACGCTCATACGACTTCGACCAGCTGTTCATCGGTGCCGACGGCATCGACCTGGAACGTGGCACAACCACCTTCAACGAACTGCTGGGATTGAGCCGGGTCATGGCCGAAGTGGCCCGCGAGGTCATCGTCATGGTCGAGTCGGATAAGGTCGGCCGCAAGATCCCCAACCTCGAGCTGCCCTGGGGCAGCGTGAACACCCTGATTACTGACGATCGCCTGCCCGCCGAGGCACGCGACCGGATTCAAGCCCGCGGCATCACCCTTATCTGCGCCGCTATCAGCTAGGAGCAACATCTTATGTGTGGAATCGTCGGTGCCGTTGCTGAGCGCAATATCACAGCCATTCTCATCGAAGGCCTCAAGCGTCTGGAGTACCGTGGTTATGACAGCGCCGGCCTGGCCGTCCTGACCCAGCAAGGCGCGCTCGAGCGTCGCCGCCGCATCGGCAAGGTCAGCGAACTGGAAGGCGCGGTTGCCGCCGACCCGCTGGCTGGCCAACTGGGCATCGCCCACACCCGTTGGGCCACCCATGGCGCGCCGACCGAGCACAATGCCCACCCGCACTTCTCTGGCCATGAAGTGGCGGTGGTGCACAACGGCATCATCGAGAATCACGAGGAACTGCGCGAAGAGCTCAAGGGCCTGGGCTACACCTTTGTCTCGCAGACCGACACCGAGGTGATCGTGCACCTCATCCACCATCTGCTCAAGACTATCCCCGACCTCACCGATGCGCTCAAGGCAGCGGTAAAACGCCTGCATGGCGCCTATGGCCTGGCCGTGATCAGCGCCAGCCAGCCTGACCGTCTGGTGGCTGCCCGCAGTGGTAGCCCCCTGGTGATCGGCCTGGGTCTCGGTGAAAACTTCCTGGCCTCGGATCAACTGGCCCTGCGCCAGGTCACCGACCGTTTCATGTACCTGGAAGAGGGCGATATCGCCGAGATTCGTCGCACTCAGGTGCAGATCTGGGACCAGGCCGGTCAGCCGGTCCAGCGGGAGACGGTGCAGTACCACGAAGGTGCGGAAGCCGCCGAGAAGGGCAACTACCGCCACTTCATGCTCAAGGAGATCCACGAGCAACCCGGCGTGGTACAGCGCACGCTGGAAGGTCGCCTGGGCAATGACCATGTGATGGTGCAGGCCTTCGGTCCACAGGCCGCCGAGCTGTTCGGCAAAGTGCGCAATGTGCAGATCGTCGCCTGCGGTACCAGCTACCACGCCGGCATGGTCGCCCGTTACTGGCTCGAAAGCCTGGCCGGCATCCCTTGCCAGGTGGAAGTTGCCAGTGAGTTCCGCTATCGCAAGGTGGTGGTGCAGCCGGACACGCTGTTTGTCTCCATCTCGCAATCCGGCGAGACCGCCGACACTTTGGCTGCCTTGCGCTATGCCAAGGAGCTGGGTTTCCTCGGCAGCCTGGCCATCTGCAACAAGGGCATCAGCTCGCTGGTGCGTGAATCCGACCTGACCCTGCTGACCCTGGCCGGGCCGGAGATCGGCGTTGCCTCGACCAAGGCCTTCACCACCCAGCTGGTCTCGCTGATGCTGCTGACCCTGGCCCTCGGCCAGGTGCGCGGTACCCTCGAGGCCGGTGTCGAAGCCGAGTTGGTGGACGAGTTGCGCCGCCTGCCGGCGCGCCTGAGCGAAGCGCTGGCGATGGATGGCGTGGTCGAGAAGATCGCCGAGCTGTTCGCCGACAAGCACCACACCCTGTTCCTTGGCCGCGGTGCCCAGTACCCGGTGGCCATGGAAGGCGCGCTCAAGCTCAAGGAAATCTCCTATATCCACGCCGAAGCCTATCCGGCCGGTGAGCTCAAGCATGGTCCTCTGGCGTTGGTGGACAACGATATGCCCGTGGTGACCGTGGCTCCTAACAACGAACTGCTGGAAAAGCTCAAGTCGAACCTGCAGGAAGTCCGAGCCCGTGGTGGCGAGCTGGTGGTGTTCGCCGACGAGAATGCTGGCATGAGCAATGGCGAAGGCACCCACGTGATCAACGTGCCGCACATCAACGATGCGCTGGCGCCGATCCTCTACACCATCCCGCTGCAACTGCTGTCCTACTACGTCGCCGTGCTCAAGGGCACCGACGTAGACCAGCCGCGCAACCTGGCCAAGTCAGTGACGGTGGAGTAACGCTACTGCTGTTGCAAAGGGAGGGCGCCGCACAGGCGCCCTCCCTTTATGCTGTCTTCCTTCCTCTCAAAGTCTCCTTCGCAACCTGTTCGAGCAGGTAAAAACGCATATTCGATATGCAGTGCTGGTGCATCGCGTAATCGAGAAACGTCATATCCTTCTGCTGCTCGATGAAGCCGTGCCTTGCGGCCTAGCGATGCAGCGACACACTGGTCGACCCAGGATGGGCGATCCGACAACAAGAACAAGAGAAGTCATCGACATGGATGTGAGATGTGATCAGCTCAAGACGCTGACGGGCACGCTGTGCCTGGCATTTGCCAGCGGCCTGCCACTGTCGGCTGCGGCGGCCTATCAGGACACTGGCCGCCTGGGCGACCCCGCCAGCTGGCGCTCGGTCGAATACCTGCAGGACTGGGGCCTGGAGCGCATGCAGGCGAGCCAGGCCTATGCCGCCGGGTTCACCGGTGCCGGGGTCAGCATCGGCGCCCTGGACTCGGGATTCGATCCCGCCCATCCCGAAGCCAGCCCCGGGCGTTTCCACGCGGTCACTGCCACCGGCCAGTACCTGGACGGTACCCCGTTCAGTGTGTCCGGGGTGCTCAATGGCGCCAACGACAGCCATGGTACCCATGTCACCGGCACCATGGGCGCGGCCCGTGATGGCGTGGGCATGCACGGCGTGGCCTTCAATGCCCAGGTATACGTGGGCAACACCAACAAGAATGACAAGTTCCTGTTCGGCACCGATCCCGATCCGCGGTATTTCAAGGCGGTCTACGACGCCCTGGTGGATGCCGGGGCTCGGGCCATCAACAACAGCTGGGGCAGCCAGCCCAAGGATGTCAGCTACCAGACCCTCGGCGACCTGCGCGCGGCCTACGCCCAGCATTTCCAGCAGGCCACCTGGCTCGATGCCGCTGGCGATGTGGCGCGTCGGGGTGTGATCAATGTGTTCAGCGCCGGCAACAGCGGCTATGCCAATGCCAGCGTGCGCTCGGCGCTGCCGTACTTCCAGCCGGAACTGGAAGGCCACTGGCTGGCGGTATCGGGCCTGGACAAGAACAACCAGCAGAAATACAACCAGTGCGGCATCGCGAAGTACTGGTGCCTGGCGACTCCGGGGGCGGCAATCAGCAGTACCGTGCCCGGTGGCGGCTATGCCACCTACAACGGTACTTCGATGGCCGCGCCCCATGCTACCGGGGCTTTGGCTGTGGTCATGGAGCGTTATCCCTATCTGAACAACCAGCAGGCCCTGCAAGTGCTGCTGACCACTTCGCGCCAGCTCGACGGCTCGCCGACCCAGGCACCCAGCGAGCGGGTGGGCTGGGGCGTCCCGGACCTGGGGCGGGCCTTGCACGGCCCAGGGCAGTTGTTGGGGGAGTTCAACGTCAACCTGGAGCGTGGGCAGGGCGATAGCTGGAGCAACGGCATCTCCGACCAGGCGCTGGTGCAGCGTCAGGCCGAGGACGTCGCGGAACGTCAGGCCTGGCAGCAGACCCTCAAGGATCGCGGCTGGGAGCATGGCCTGGCAGCGGGCGCCAGCCAGCAGGACCGCAGTGACTATGCCCTGGGCATGGCCCGTGACGCAGCGGCTGCGCAGCGGGTTTACCAAGGCAGCCTGGTCAAGTCCGGGGCCGGCTGGTTGGTGCTCACGGGTGACAGCAGCTACCGCGGCCCGACCCGCGTCGATGGCGGGTTGCTGGCGGTTAACGGCAGCCTGCAATCAGCGGTGACGGTCAATGCTGGCGGTACAGTGGGCGGCAATGGCCGGGTCGCTGCCCTGATCGCCAACGCTGGGGGCGTGGTGGCCCCGGGTAACTCCATCGGTACCTTGAATGTCGCCGGCAACCTGGACTTGCAGCCGGGTTCGACCTATCAGGTGGAGCTGTCGCCCACGGCCAGTGATCGACTCGTGGTGGATGGTCAGGCCAGCGTCGGTGGCGCCAACCTCAGCCTGGTGCCCCAGGCTCGGCCGAACCTGCTGGCCGGTGGCCCGGTCACCAGCCTGGTAGGGCGCCAGTTCGACATCCTGCAGGCAGCAGGCGGCGTCGATGGGCGCTTTGCCCAGGTCCAGCCCGGCTACCTGTTCCTTGGAACCGTGCTCGACTATTCCGCCAACGGCGTGCAGTTGGACGTGACGCGCAGCGCCGCAACGTTCGACAGCGTCGCGGCCACGCCCAACCAGCTCGCCAGCGGCGCCGCCGTGGAGCGCCTGGGGCCGGGCAACCCGGTGTATGAAAGCCTGCTGCTCTCGACCTCGGCGAACCAGGCCCGGGACGGCCTGCGCCAGCTCGCCGGGGAGATCTATCCGGCGCTGGACTCGATGCTGCTCAGCCAGGGCTCGGTGTTGCGTGACGCCTTGGGCGAGCGTGTGCAAGGCGCCGCACTGCCTGCCAATGCGCCTGGGACGACGGCGCCCGAGACAGGCTCGACCCAGCTCTGGCTCAAAGGCCTGGGCAGTTGGGGGCGCATCGAGGGCGTGCAGGGCAGCGAGTCCTATACCAGCTCCCTGGGCGGCATGCTGCTGGGCTTGGACCGGGACTTCGACGAGCAGACCCGCGCCGGCCTGGCCGTTGGCTACAGCGACAGCTCCCTGGGCATGGGCGGCAGCCACTCCCGGGCCACGGTCGACAGCTACCACTTGGGCGCCTATGTCCGCCACGACGTCGACCAGCTGCGCTTGAGCCTGGGCGGTAGCTACAGCTGGCACCGTGCCGAAGTTCGCCGCGACCTGGCCTATGCCGAGGTGTCCGGCCGCCAGCGCGCGCGGATTGATGCCCGCAGCCAGCAGCTGTTTGCCGAGGCGGCCTATCGCTTGGCGTTGCCGGCGGTGCAACTGGAGCCGTTCGCCAACCTGACCTACCAGCACCTGGACCGTGATGGCTTCCATGAGAAAGGCGATGCCGCAGCGTTGCAGGCGGGCGACGAGCAGCGTGATGCCTGGTTAAGCACCTTGGGCCTGCGTGGGCGCCAGCAATGGCAAGTGGGCCCGCAGCAGGACCTGCAGCTGGCGGCGAGCCTGGGCTGGCAGCACCGGCTGAGTGGAACCCAGGACCGCGAGCACCTGGCCTTTGCCGGCAGTGACCTGCCGTTCCGGGTGGAGACGTCGCCGGCCTTGCGCGATGCCGCGCTGGTCGGGCTCCAGGCACGGGTGGGACTGACCCGCGACCTGGACCTGAGCCTGGACTACCAGGGGCGCCTGGCCAGTCGTGAACAACAGCATGGCGCGGGGCTCAACCTGCAATGGCGTTTCTGAGGCGTCGTGGCGCCAGTTGTTGCAATACGGAGTTCGACCAACGCGGTATTCAATCCATACAACTAAGGAAGGTCGTAGTGAAGCGAGTCAGACAGGATGACAGCGCACTTGGGCAGGGCTGGGCCCTGGCACCACTGGGGCGAGTATTGGTGGGCTGGGCGGCATTGATGGGCACGGCCCAGGCCGCGCCCTATGTGGAGAGTGGCCGGCTGGGCGACGCCAGCAGCTGGCGCAGCAGCGAATTCAAGGCCGAATGGGGGCTGGGGGCGATCCATGCCGACAGCGCCTATGCCGCCGGCTACAGCGGCAAGGGGGTGAAGCTGGGAATCTTCGACCAGCCGGTGTATGCCCCGCACCCCGAGTTCGCCGGCAAGGACAAGATCGTGACCCTGGTCACCAGCGGCATCCGCCAGTACACCGACCCCTACATCCCGGTAAAGGCCGGTGATGCCTTCCGCTACGACGGCAGCCCGTCGGTAGGTTCGGATGGCAAGCTCGGCTCCCATGGCACCCACGTCGGCGGGATCGCCGCCGGCAACCGTGATGGCGTGGAGATGCATGGCGTGGCCTTCAATGCGCAGATCATCAGCGCCGACAACGGCGACCCCGGCCCCGAGGATGGCATTGTCCTGGGCAACGATGGCGCGGTGTACAAGGCCGGCTGGGACAGCCTGGTGGCCAGCGGCGCGCGGATCATCAACAACAGCTGGGGCATCGGCATCACCGATCGCTTCGCCAAGGGCGGGCGTAATCCGGACTTCCCGCATTTCACGGTGGATGATGCCCGGGCGCAGTTCGCGCAGATCCAGCCGCTTCTGGGCACCTTGCCTGGCGGCGCCTATGACGGCGCCATCGCCGCCGCCCGTAGCGGGGTGCTGACCATCTTCGCCGCCGGCAACGACTACAACCTGAACAATCCCGATGCGATTGCCGGGTTGGGCTATTTCGTACCGGAGATCGCCCCCAACTGGATGACCGTGGCGGCGTTGCAGCAGAACCCCGACACCAGCAGCGCCAACCCGTACGTGATCAGCACGTTCTCTTCGCGCTGCGGCTATACCGCAAGCTTCTGCGTATCGGCCCCCGGCACCCGCATCTACAGCGCGGTGATTGGCGGTACCAGCCTGGAGGACCTGACTCAGGGTTACGCCAACAAGAACGGTACCTCCATGGCCGCGCCTCATGCCGCTGGCGCAGCGGCGGTGCTGATGGAGCGTTTCCCCTACATGAGCGGCGCGCAGATCGCCAGCGTGCTGCGCACCACCGCAACCGACATGGGCGCGCCCGGTATCGATGCCCTGTACGGCTGGGGCATGATCAACCTGGACAAGGGGATCCGCGGCCCCGGCATGCTGGTTACCGAGCAGGACATTCCCGAGGAGTTGCGTATCGCTGGCGGCTACGGCCCAACCCAGTTCGTCGCTGACCTGCCGGGTGTCGGCGCCCTGGTGGATGCCGGCAGGCCTACTGAAAGGCGCTGCACCGACCTGAGTTGCGTGCTGGACCTGTGGAGCAACGACATCTCCGGGCATGGCGGCCTGACCAAGCAGGGCATCGGCACCCTGGTGCTCAGCGGTAACAACACCTACGCCGGGCCGACGCTGGTCAACCAGGGACGGCTGGCGGTCAATGGTTCGCTGCAGTCGACCGTGACGGTCAACGACGGTGGCGTGCTGGGCGGCAATGGCAGGATCGGTGCGCTGGTGGTCAACCGCGGCGGCGTGGTGGCGCCCGGTAACTCCATCGGTACCTTGCGCGTGGCTTCCGACGTGACCTTCCAGCCGGGCTCGACCTATGCGGTGGAGGTGGACAGCACCGGCAGCGACCGCCTGGTCAGCGATGGCCAGATAGCTGTGGGTGGCGCGAACCTGGCCCTGGACCTGCAGAACCCAGGCGTTTCGCTGCAGTCCCAGCAGGCCAGCAGCCTGGTGGGGCGGCAGTTCGACATCCTCGATGCCGCAGGCGGCGTGCAAGGCAGTTTTGCCCAAGTGCAGTCCAACGCGTTGTTCCTCGGTGGTGGCTTGGCGTACACCGGCAGTGGGGTGCGGCTGGCGGTGCAGCGTAATGCCACCTCGTTCGCCAGTGTCGGCCTGACCGCCAACCAGCGTTCGGTGGCCGCGGCGGCCGATCGGCTCGGTGCGGGCAACCCGGTCTACGAGAGCCTGCTGTTGTCGGCCGATGCCGTCAGCGCCCAGCAGGCATTCGATCAGCTATCCGGCGAAATCCACCCGGCGGTGGGTAACTTGCTGCTCAACGACAGTCGCCAGTTGCGCGACGCCATGGGCGAGCGTACCCGGCTACAGGGTGTGGAAGGCCAGGACAACGGCCTGTGGGTCAAGGCCCTCGGCGCCTGGGGCAAGGCCGACGGTGATTCCGGACATGCGCGCTATAGCAGTTCGATTGGCGGCATGCTGCTGGGGATCGACGGGCAGATGAGTGAGGACACCCGTGTCGGCGTCTTCACCGGCTACAGCGACAGCTCGCTGAGCATGGGCGATGGCCGTCATTCCTCGGCCAGCGTCGACAGCTACCACTTGGGCGCCTATGCCGGCAAGGAACTGGAGCAGCTGCGCCTGAGCGTGGGCGCCAGCCACAGCTGGCACCGTATCGAGACCAAGCGCGAACTGCAGTACAACGAGGTCAGCGATCGCCAGAAGAGCAAGCGTGATGCCCAGAGCACCCAGGTGTTCGGCGAGGCGGCCTGGAAGGTCGAACTGCCGAGCGTGGCGCTGGAGCCGTTCGCCAATCTGGCCTACGTGCATATCGCCAGCGACAGCTTCAGGGAGCATGGCGGCGCTGCCGCGCTCAAGGGGGGGCAGGATAACCGCGATGCCTGGCTCTCGACCTTGGGCATGCGGGCCGGCAAGCAATTGCAGTTGTCCAGCGGCCAGGCGGTTGAGCTTGCCGCCACTCTGGGCTGGCAGCACAACCTGAGTTCTACCGGGGCCGACCAGCACCTGGCGTTCGCGGGCCAGGGCGATACTTACAAGGTTCAGGCTCTGTCACTGGATCGTGATGCGGCAGTGGTCGGTGCACGGGTAGGGATTGCCCTGAGTCGCCAGGCCCGGGTCAACCTGGACTACAACGGACTGCTGGGTAGTCGCGACAAGAGCCATGGGGTCGGCCTGACCCTGGATTGGGCGTTCTGACGCCCCGTTTACCCTGGGAGAGACTGCAGAGCGCAAAATGCTGAACCCTTGCGCGACAGGTTCAATGCTCTGAATTCAACGGTGCTCAGCCCCTGCGACGTTAATGTGCAGGGGCTTTTTATTGAGTAATATCCTTATGACCTGAAGCAAAAAGTGCCGTGTCATGGCCTTTACAATTGGACCACACAGTTCGATTAATTGGATAACCATGCTTCCAGGTTCTCTAAACAGTCTTTTTTGCTTTGATCTGTTATCGCCACTCGCGATAAAAGACAAGGCGTTCTGGACAAAACCCAGCAGATAACTGCCCCTCATTTGAATGGTTGTCCATCACCCTCATCAACTTGGTGTGATCAATACCACTTATAAAACGACCCACCATTCGATAAATTTACCGTTGTGGTTATCACCTGCTGCATGAAATAGTGCAGCCGCCGCCGTACCTGAACTATTGTTCAACTAACTGATCTGTTGAGTTTTTTGTTTACTTTCCACAGATGGCGATGTGATGGCCTTTTCCAGAAAGCACGCACTTATGCCCATTCAGTTGGCTACAGGCTGGTGTCGTTATTCGATAGCCGGCCAGCGTGGCGTAGCAAAACGGTAAACATCTATTTGTAGGGTCTACCTGGCTACCGCGTCGGGGGGGCAGCGCTGGACAATGTAAACAGTGCCTGCTTAGGATTTTGCAGCTGATCGATTCAGCCGTTGTTGCCTATTGTCGAGTGGCCGTACAAGAGACGTACGCCGTTGCCCTGCTCAAGGAGAGAGACTGATGGTTTCCCAGGAAACGTCTACCCTGGCTGCCGCCGCCCTGAAGAAACTGGCCATGAACAAAGCGTGCAGGGAGGCGTTCAGTGAGGACGCCTTGTTCTTCAAGTTGTTCGAGCCTGCCGCGCAACGCTATTTTCTTGCGGCGAACCGGGAAGCCCTGCTGCCCAAATTGCAACTGCTCAACGGCAAGGGCTATGCGCTGAGCGTCGAGTACGTGGGCGAGGAGAATGCCGACCCGGCGGTGGTACAGCGTTTCGTCGATGAATACCTTGCATCGATCCAGCCATTTGCCGAAGCGGGGCTCAAGCCCCAACTGAGCTTCGACCTCAGTGCCGTTGGCCTGGCGGTCTCCCAGGAGATGGCCTACAAGAATGCCTCCATCATCATTGCCGCTGCGGCGGAGCATGATCTGCCGGTCATGATCAGCATGGAACACGCCTCGGCGGTGGATAGCATCCTTGAGGTATACGGCGAATTGGCGCCTGCCCACGCAAACGTTGGCGTGACCCTCCAGGCCTATTTGCACCGCACCCTCGACGACCTGCCGAAGGTCCTTGGTTACGGACGCAAGATCAGGTTGGTCAAGGGTGTTTACAACGAACCATTGGAAGTGGCACTGCCACGTGGCGACGCGCTGGATGAACGCTACCTGCACCTGCTGCGCAGGGTGCTGGACGCGGGTGTGCCCGTCAGTTGCGCCACTCAGGACCCGGCGCTGATTCCGCGGATTCTGGCTGAGCTACGGCATGCCGCGAACCTGGAACTGGAGATGCTGCATGGTGTGCAACCGGCAGTGCTACGCCGGGCCAGGGAGACCGGAGTGCCTTGCCGTATCTATGCGGTGTACGGCGGTAGTTGGTACCTGCACTTCTTGCACCGCCTGGCGGAGTCGCCAATCGAGATCCTGGGGGCGCTGGCCGATTTTAGCGACCCTTCCCGCGTTGTATTTGGCGCCGATTACTAAACCACCCAGCGGTTATATATCCGTTGACCTGCCTACGTTTCAGCTAACGTTGGTTTCCCTTCGTTGCTTCGCGCTTGAGCGGCAATGTTTTGACAATAAACGTGAAAGTTTCACGCGGTGCTCCGTGTGAACTAAAAGGCATGCCTTTCACATGACAATATCAGGGAGTAGACATGTTCATTGACCTCAGAAGCGATACTGTAACAAAGCCCACAGAGGGTATGCGCAAGGCAATCTACGAGGCCGAGGTCGGTGATGATTGCTTTGGAGAAGACCCCAGTGTCAGCGCGCTGGAAAGGTATTGTGCGGACTACTTCCAGAAGGAAGCCGCGCTGTTTACCACCGGTGGCACGTTGAGCAATCAATTGGCGATCAAGGCCATGACGCGGCCGGGCGACGAGATCTTCCTGGATGCGTCCTATCACATTAACTTCTATGAATCCGCTTCGACTTCGGCCTTCTCCGGGGTGAACTTTTCCCTGACCCAGCATGACGATGGCTTGTTCGATGTAGCGGACCTGGAGCGACTCCATGCCTCCAAATGCCGTTGGAGCCAGAATTATGCGACGCCTCGTGTCGTTGTGGTGGAAAACACCCTGGGTTGCAAAGGCGGCGGCATCTTTCCGCTCGAGCAGATGAACCAGGTGTTTGCCTATGCCCAGCGTATCGGCGCGTACCGCTACCTGGATGGCGCGCGCATCCTGCATGCGTCAATTGCTACCGGTATCGATGTGACGTCGTACACCGACAATGCCGACCTGCTGTCCATGTGCCTTTCCAAAGGCCTCGGTGCTCCGGTCGGATCGATCATGATGGGTTCGCGTGAGCTTATCCAGCAGGCCAAGAAGTACCGCAAGTGGTTCGGCGGCGATCAGCACCAGAGTGGAATGATGGCTGCGGCAGGCCTTTATGCCATGCGCAACAACATCGAGCGCCTGGCCGAGGACCACGAGCACGCGGCGCTGTTGCATGCCCAGTTCGCCGAAGTTGAAGAAGCGCGCTCGGGTTACAAAGGGACCAACATGGTCACCCTCGACATTTCCCGCCTTGGGGTCACGCCGATGCGGTTTGCCGAGCTGCTCAAGGATCGTGGCGTGGGGGCACTCCCCTACAACGACAAGGAAATCCGCCTGGTTCCCCACATCAATATCGATCGGGCACAGATCATCAAGGCCGCAGAGCTGATCAAGACCCAGGTAGGTGAACTCGCCCATGCCAAGGAGGCCGTGAAATGATCTACAAGAAGAACGTGGTGCTGGTGGTGGATGCCTATTCCATCGGCAGCCTGATCGCCCCGGCATTCATTTCACGCGGCTACGAGTGCATTCATGTGCGTTCGACCGACAACGTCAACGCGTTCTACGAGTCATGGTTCCGGGCAACGGACTTCATCGCCGATCTGCATTACCAGACCGACGCCACGCTCGATGAAGCGCTGAGCCAGTACAAGGTGCAGTTCGTCCTCGCAGGGTGCGAGTTCGGCGTCGAGCTGGCGGCTCATCTGGCGGCGCATTTCAATGTCGCGCGGCACAACGATCCCGCGCACGCGATTCGCTGGAGAAACAAGTATGAAATGCACGAAGCCCTCAAGGGGGCGGGGGTGCGTTCCATCAAGCATTTCCGTTCGGCGGAGTTGGCCGAGATCCAGGCATGGATCGAACAGCAGGATCTCTTCCCGGTTGTATTGAAACCCATCAACAGTGCGGGTTCCGACAACATCCACATCTGTACCGATTCTGCCGAGGTGGCTCACGCCTTCGCGACCATCAAGTCCAGTCGCAACATTTTCCTGGCGCAAAACGAACAGGTTTTGGTGCAGCAGTATCTGGACAACTCCGATTTCTTCTCCGAACTGAAGTCGGACAAGGGTAGGGACGTCGATATCGAATACTGCGTCAACACGGTCAGCGTGGACGGCCAGCATTTCGTCAGTGAGATCATTCGCGTGTACCGCACCCGCATCGGTGCCGCGCCCGTGCATGACTACAACCAACTGATGTGCCCGGTCGACAATCAGGACGTGTACCGCCGGTTGTCCGAGTATGTCTTCTCGGTGCTGGATGCCTTGGGTATCCAGCAAGGGGTCGGGCACAGCGAACTGATGATCGTCAACGACGAGCCGGTTTTGCTCGAGACTGCCGCCCGGATGCCAGGGGGGATCGACCTGTCGGCCTATACCCGGGCCCTGGGGCACAACCAGCTCAATCTCTGGGTGGAGTCGCTGATCAATCCACAAGGCTTCCTGGAGTACCGGGCCCAACCCAGGAAGAAACTTTACTTCCACTCCAGCTGTGTCTTCCTCATTGCCCGTGCCAGCGGAACCATCAGGCAGCGCCCAGATATTTCGGTGTGGAAGCACATCCCTGGGTTGCACAGCATCAAGATCCAGCATGAGGGCGTGCTCAGCGAGACGAATTCGCTGGAGAACTCTCCAGGGCATGTATTCATCCTGGACAAGGACCGCTCTTCGATTCAGGACAGCATCCAGCTGTTGCGAGAGGCCGAACCGGCCATCTATCAGGGCATGCTGGCATGAAGCAGGGCGCTGCCGAGCTGACGCTGGCCGAGGGCAGGCTGTACACCCCGCCTGTGATGCTGCTGCTGTCGGCCACCTTCATCCTCACCCTGGCGCGGGCAATGACCCTGCCTTATCTGGTGGTCTATTGCGCGGAGCGCTTCGGCCTGGGGGTGGCTGATGTCGGGTTGGCGCTGGGAGGGGCGTTGATGGCGAGCTCCCTTCTCAGCCTGTACGGTGGTTTCCTGGTCGACCGGTTTTCCAGTTATCGGATTCTCCTGGTGGCCGGAAGTCTGTTCGCCCTGGCGTTTGGCGCTGCCTTTCATACCACCATGCTCGGCGTGTTCTTCCTGGCGATCGTGGTGGTGAACCTCGCCTATGCAGTCATCGATATCGCCGTCAAAGCCTGCATCGGCACACTGGTGGTCGCGCAGCGAAGAGGCGCGGTGTTCTCGGTCAAGTACACACTCACCAATATCGGCTTTGCCGCAGGGCCATTCCTTGGGGTCATGCTTGCCAAGGTAAGCCCTGGGGTACCTTTCGCGGCTGCCGGACTGGTGGGAGCGGTGTTCGTGCTGGCGTATGCCTTGCTGGGCGAAAAGTTATCCACACCCGTTGCCAATGCCCCGGCCGAGCAGGGGTTCTTCAAGGTGCTCGGGTATCTCTTCAAAGACTATCGCCTGGTGTGCTTCACCTTGGGTGGCCTGCTCAGCGTGATCGTGTTCGGCCAGTTCTCCGCCTACCTGTCCCAATACCTGCTGGTCACCAGCAGCCCGGAGCACACCTATCAGGTCATCAACTACCTGGTCACCACCAATGCCTGCGTGGTCATTGGCCTGCAGTACCTGGTGGGCTCGCGGATCAACCAGGGCAATCTTTTTCGCATGCTGTGCCTGGGAATGCTGTTTTTCCTGGTGGGATTGGTCGGCTTCAGCGTCGCCGAGCAAGTGCCGGTTTGGGTGATCGCGATGATCGTGTTCACGGTGGGCGAAATCATCATCATCCCCACCGAATACCTGTTCATCGACTACATCGCTCCTGCGCATCTGCGCGGCATCTACTACGGCGCGCAAAACCTGTCGAACCTGGGGGCTGCGCTGGGGCCGGTGCTCTGCGGGCTGGCGCTTTCGCTGTACCAGCCACAGGTCATGTTCTATGTGCTGTGCCTGTGTGTGGTACTGGCGACGGGTTTCTACTACATGGGTTGCAAGGCCAAGGAGGGTGCGCATGATTCACTTTAATACCGCCGGCGCGGGGCTATTGTCGGCGCACGCGTTGGAGGCAATGCAGGGGTTTCTGCAACGCGAACGGGATCAAGGTGGTTACGAGGCCGAGCTGGCCAGTGCGCAAGTGTTGGACAATGAGCTCTACCACAACATCGCCCGCCTCATCGGGGCGCAGCCCGGCGACATCGCGCTGTTCGACAGCGCGACGAAGGCCTGGGTGACGGCGCTCGACGCACTGGATTGGCACGTCGGTGACCGTGTCCTGGTAACGCCCTACGAGTATGCGGGCAATCTCATCGCTCTCGAGCACTTGCGCCAGCGCCATGGGGTGGCGGTCGATGTCATCCCCTTGCTGGAAAACGGCGACCTCGATCTGGCCTGGCTGGCCGAGCATCTGCGCGATGACGTCAAGCTCGTCTCGATCGTCCACGTGCCGTCTTGCTGCGGCATCGTCAATGATGTGGAGGCGGTCGGGAGGCTGCTGCGGGGCCACCCTTGCGTCTTTTTCGTCGACGCCTGCCAGTCGCTGGGGATGTTGCCGATCGATGTCCAGGCCATCGGCTGCGATGTGCTGACAGCTGCCGGGCGCAAGTTTCTCTGTGGCCCCAGAGGCACCGGATTCGCTTACTTGTCCGAGGCGTTTCGGGCCGTTGCAAAGCCGAGGTTCACCGATCTGCATCGGGCGACCTTCAGCGTTGCCAATGGTGTAAGCCTGGATCAGCGCGATGCGCGCTGCTTCGAGTATGCGGAACGCAACAGCGCCGCGTTTATCGGGTTGAACATCGCTGTGCTGGAGCGGCTGGCGGGGGGCTATGTCGATGATTGCGCGGCTTACCGGTTCCTGGTGCAGGCGCTCGAGGGCAATGCGCAGCTGCGCCTGATCGCTCCTGGGGCGCGTCAGCGAGGGATCGTGTCGTTTTTCCATGCAGGGGTTCCTGCACCTGAGGTGGTCAGCAGGCTTCGCTTCAATGGCATCAACTGTTGGGCAGGTTATGCCGTTCACACGCCGTACTTCATGAGTGACCGTGGGGGCCCGCGTTTCGTGCGTGTTTCGCTGGGGTCCGCCAGCACCGTTTCACAGGCCGAACAGTTCGTGCACTTGCTGCGAAACATTCACCAGTAACGACTGTGGCGTGAGTGACACCGCCCTCGATGGCTGTCACCTGCAACTGGGCCCTATCTGCGCCTCGGCATCGGCTGGCGCCAGGAGCAAGGGCCTTCCATCGCCTCGACTTAACGAACAGGGACTTTCGATGAACGATGTGAACCGATTCAAACCGTCCGCTGAAATCAAGGAGCGCTTGCGTCCTTTATACGAGAAGGACAACTGGCACTGGGCGCTTGGCCTTTCTCTGGATGTGGCCGTCATCGCGCTCGCGGTGTACCTGAGCCTGCAAAGCCCGTATTTCTATCCGCTGACCGTACTGATGATCGGCTCACGTCAGCGCGCGCTCGCTTCGTTGTTGCACGAAGCGGCGCACATGACCTTGATGAGCCACAAAGTGCTCTGCCGGCTGATCGGCGAATACTTGCTTGCCTACCCGATCTTCCAGAACTACGAAGCGTATCGCCGCTCCCACGTGCAACTGCATCATCATCACCTGGGGGACCAGCACGCCGATCCCGACCACAGGTACTACATCGACTCCGGTCTGTATGCCGCGAGTGATCGGCTCGACTTTCTCCTGCGTCACCTGCTCAAGAGCATCACGCTGACCAACACCTCGCATTATTTCGTCTACCTGGTGAAAAACCGCGCTGGTGATGTCGTGGCCAAGCCCATGCAGGGCCTCAAACTGCTGGCCGTGCACCTGGTGATCCTGGCCCTGTTCTGGTACTCGGTGGGGCCCTGGGGTTACCTGCTGTTCTGGCTTGTGCCGTACTTCACCGCGTTTCAGGTGATCGGCTGGCTTTCCGAGATATCCGAGCACTTCGGTATGTTCGGGGTATACAAGGATGAAGTGAAGTTGACCCGCAATCGCTTCCCCAGCCTCATCGAGCGCGTGTTCATTGGCATGCATGGCGACAACTATCACCTTACGCACCACCTTTTTGCCGGCGTGCCCTTCTGGAACCTCAAGAAGGCGCACCTGGTACTGATGGACGATCCCAGCTACGCAGAGGCGAACCGTGGTTGTGGCGGAATCTTCACCGCCAAAGGCGAAGCCAGATCCAGCCTTGCCCAGATCTTCGATGCCTATAGAAGCGGTAAGATCAGCGCGGTAATGACCGCCGAGTGACCCGGCAGGGCCGATACGTTCCAATCTGGAACGTATCGGCCACTTGCTTGATTCGCCTTTCATCGAGTGTGTGCCTGGCTGTGTGGTTGTCATGGCATAGGTCATCTTTTCCGGACGGAATCTGCCTTACCTTCACGATCCTGCCTAAACAAGGACGACGAGGTAAACGCTGATGCTGGAAAGGAAACTCGATATTCAGCCACTGTCGGGCGCCGACCTGACGATTCATCTAAACGGTACCCCGGTGGTTGCCGCACCCGGTGAAACCGTACTGAGCGTCTTGAATGCCGTCGGGCTGCGCCAGGTTGCGCGCAACGATCATGGCCAGCTCAGCGGTGCCTATTGCGGCATGGGGGTCTGCCACTGCTGTCTGGTGCAGATCGACGGCCGACCCAAGCGTCGGGCTTGTCAGACTGTGGTCAAGCCGGGGATGAGCATCGAGACTGAAGTCAACCGAGTGCAAGAGGAGGTTCGCCCATGAGCCTTCGTCCTGTGATCGTCGGTGGCGGCTCGGCCGGCATGGGGGCGGCCATCGAGCTGGCCGAACATGGCGTGGATTGCCTGCTGTTCGATGAGGCCTCGCGCCCCGGTGGCGTGGTCTATCGTGGCCCGTTGCGCGCTGGCGTCGACCTGGGCTACCTGGGCCCGCGCTACACCAAGGCCCTGACCCGCCTGCACGAAGATTTTGCCGCCTGCGCCGAGCGCATCGACCTGCGCCTGAACCATCGCGTGGTGGGCGGGGACGACCAGCGGCTGATGGTGCTCGATAGCGATGAGCGCCTGCACGAGATCGACTATTCCCACCTGCTGCTGGCCGCCGGTTGCCATGAGCGCAACGTGCCGTTCCCCGGCTGGACCTTGCCGGGCGTGATCCTGCTCGGTGGCTTGCAATTGCAGATCAAGAGCGGTGTGGTCAAGCCGCTGGGCAGCACCCTGATTGCCGGTACCGGGCCCTTGCTGCCGCTGGTCGCGTGCCAGCTGCACGCTGCCGGTGCCAAGGTGGCGGGCGTGTACGAGGCCTGCTCGTTCAACCGCATCGCCAAGGAAAGCCTGGCGCTGATGAACAAGCCGCAGCTGTTCCTCGACGGCTTGAGCATGCTCGCCTACATGAAGCTCAACGGCATCCCCATGCATTACGGCTGGGGCGTGGTGGGCGCCACGGGGGAAGGCGAACTGCAGGAAGTCGAGGTCGCACCTTATACCCAGGACTGGCAGCCGGACATGACCCGTGTCCAGCGCGAGTCGGTACGGACCTTGGCTGTGGGCTATGGCTTCATCCCACGTACCCAGCTCAGCCAGCAACTGGGCCTGGCCCATGGCTTCAGCGAGGACGGCTACCTGCGCGCCGAATGCAACGTGTGGCAGCAAAGCAGCCAGCCGAACATTCACCTGGCGGGCGACATGGCCGGGATCCGCGGCGGCGAGGCGGCCATGTTGACCGGGCGCATCGCCGCGGTTTCGATGCTCCAGCAGATGGGCAAGCTCGACGCCGAGCAGGCGATCGAGTGCCGTGAGCGCTACCTGGGCAAGCTGGCGGCGATCAAGCGCTTCCGTTCCGGGGTGGAGCGCTACACCGCCCGCGGCGCAGCGCAAGTCGAACTACCCCAGGCCGATACGGTGATCTGCCGTTGCGAACACGTGACTCGCGAGCAGATCGATCTGGCCCTGGAGCAGGGCGTTCAAGACATGGCCAGCCTGAAGATGCGCACACGAGTGAGCATGGGCGACTGCCAGGGGCGAATGTGCGTCGGTTACTGCAGCGACCGTCTGCGCAGCGCCACCGGACGCAAGGACGTGGGTTGGCTGCGCCCGCGCTTCCCGGTGGACCCGATCCCGTTTTCCGCATTCGAACAACTCGGCACGGAGGCCTGAACATGAACAAGCACTACGACATCATCATCGCCGGTGGTGGAGTGATCGGCGCGTCCTGCGCCTACCAGCTGTCCAAGCGCAGCAACCTGAAGATCGCCCTTATCGACTGCAAGCGCCCGGGCAATGCCACCCGCGCCTCGGCCGGCGGCCTGTGGGCCATCGGTGAATCGGTGGGGCTGGGCTGCGGGGTGATCTTTTTTCGCATGATGTCCTCGCGCAGCAAGCGCGAGGCCAACGGCGCGGCGGTGGTGGTCGATTCGAGCACACCGCATATCCTGCCGGAATGCTTCTTCGACTTCGCCTTGCAGTCCAACGCGATTTATCCACAGCTGCACCAGGAACTGATCGAACGCCACGGCATGGACTTCAAGTTCGAGCGCACAGGGCTCAAGTACATCATCCAGGATGAAGAAGACCAGTTGTACGCCGAGCACATCGTCAAGCAGATCCCGCACCTGGCCGATCAGGTGCGCTGGCTCGACCGCGACGCGCTGCGCGCTTCGGAGCCGGCGGTAACGCTCAAGGCCAATGGCGCGCTGGAGTTTCTCTGCGATCACCAGGTCAGCCCGTTCCGCCTGGGTGATGCGTTCATGGAGGCGGCGCGGCAGAACGGCGTCGACCTGTACCCGAACGTGAACATCACCGGCGTGCTGCATGAAGGCACCCGGATCAAGGGCGTGCGCACCGCCGAGGCTGGTGAGTTCCATTGCGGCACATTGATCAATGCCGCTGGCGCCTGGGCGGCGGAATTGAGCGAGTGGGCCACCGGGGAGAGCATTCCGGTCAAGCCGGTGAAAGGCCAGATCGTGCTGACCGAGCGTCTGCCCAAGCTGCTCGATGGCTGCATCACCACCAGCGATTGCTACATGGCACAGAAGGACAACGGCGAGATCCTGATCGGCAGTACCACCGAGGAGAAGGGCTTTGATGTCACCAATACCTTCCCGGAGATCAACGGGTTGGTGCAGGGGGCGATCCGCTGTGTGCCACAGCTGGCGCAGGTGAACCTCAAGCGCACCTGGGCTGGCTTGCGGCCTGGGTCACCGGACGAGCTGCCGATTCTCGGGCCTGTGGATAATGTCCAAGGGTATTTCAACGCCTGTGGACATTTCCGTACCGGGATTCTGACCTCGGCGATTACTGGCGTGCTGCTGGACAAGGTTGTCCACAATGAGGCGCTGCCGCTGGATATCACGCCATTCCTGGCGTCGCGCTTCCACAGCGCTGGGGATAAACAGCGGGCCCATGGCTAAGTGGGCTTTGCCCCGCGATCGCGTTGGCAGGCATGACGCAATCGCGGGGCAAGCCCGCTCCCACGGGCGGTGCTGAAAGGTCCGGTCAGATCTGCATCGCCATCCCTTCCACATTCATCGCCGCCTGGCGCAGGGCCTCGGAGCGGGTCGGGTGCGGGTGGCAGGTGAGGGCGATGTCCTCGGCCGAGGCCGAGAACTCCATAGCCACGCAGAACTCGCCGATCATCTCGCTCACGCTTGGGCCGACCAGGTGTACGCCCAGCACCTCATCGGTCTCGGCATCGGCGATGACTTTGGCGAAGCCCTCGGTCTCATGGTTGATCTTGGCGCGGCTGTTGGCGGTGAAGGGGAACTTGCCGACCTTGTAGGCCCGCCCTTCGGCTTTGAGCTGCTCTTCGGTCTTGCCGACGCTGGCCAGCTCCGGGCGGGTGTAGATGACGCCCGGGATGAGGTTGTAGTTGACCTCATGGGCCTTGCCAGCGATGCGCTCGATGCACGACACCGCTTCGTCCTCGGCCTTGTGTGCCAGCATCGGTCCGGAGGTGACGTCGCCGATCACCCAGATGCCAGGCACCGCGCTGCGGTGATGGTCGTTGGCGAGCATGCCGCGCTTGTCGGTTTGCAGCCCTGCGCTTTCCAGGTTCAGGCCCTGGGTATAAGGACGGCGGCCGATGGCTACCAGCACGTAGTCGGCCTGCAGGGTTTCGGCGGTACCACCGGCGGCGGGTTCCAGGGTCAGTGTGACGCCGTCGGCCGCGGCCGTGGCCTGGGTCACCTTGCTGCCCAGCTTGAAGGCCATGCCTTGCTTGGCCAGGGCTTTCTGCAGGGTCTTGGCGGTTTCTTCGTCGGTGCCAGGGCAGATGCGGTCCAGGTACTCGATCACCGTCACTTCGGCACCCAGGCGACGCCATACCGAACCCAGCTCCAGGCCGATCACCCCGGCGCCGATGACGATCAGGTGCTTGGGCACCTGGGGCAGCGACAGGGCACCGGTGGAGTCGATGATGCGCTGGTTGTCGATGGTCACGCCAGGCAGCGGCGTGGGTTCCGAGCCGGTGGCGATGACGATGTCCTTGGCCTGCAGGGTGGTTTCGCGGCCGTCCTCGGCCTTGACGATCACCTTGCCAACCCCGTCCAGGCGGCCCCAGCCCTTGACCCAGTCGACCTTGTTCTTGCGGAACAGGTATTCGATGCCCTTGGTCAGGCCCGTCACGCTTTCATCTTTCTGCTTCATCATCTGGCCCAGGTTGAGGGTCGGCTTGACTTCGATCCCCAGATGGGCGAACTCATCGCCACTGGCTGCCTCATACAACTCGGAAGCGTGCAGCAATGCCTTGGAAGGCATGCAACCGACATTCAGGCAGGTGCCGCCCAAGGTCGAGCGACCCTCGACACAGGCCACGCTCAGGCCCAGCTGGCCCGCGCGGATCGCTGCGTTGTAGCCGCCGGGGCCGCCGCCGATGATCACCACGTCATAGGATTTCATGGGTTTCGTTACTCCGAGAGTGTGAGGAAGCGAAGAGGGCACAAGGTTAATCTGAGCGGGAAGGATTGTATACAATCTGCTGAATAGGCTGCGCCAGATAGTTCTAGACTATGGTCGTGATTACCGGAAACTTCGTACGAATGAACTACCCTGATGCGGTGACGTCCGACACATTAAGGCGTGGCGTCCCGTATCAACGAAAGGGAGGGTCATGAATGCTTGCGCAACTTCCACCTGCGTTGCAGAGCTTGCACTTACCTTTGCGCGTCAAGCTGTGGGACGGCAACCAGTTCGATCTGGGGCCGAGCCCGCAAGTCACCATCGTGGTCAAGGAACCCCAGCTCATTACCCAGCTCACCCATCCCAACCTCAATGAGCTGGGATCGGCCTTCGTCGAGGGCAAGCTGGAGCTGGAAGGCGATATAGGCGAAGTCATCCGGGTTTGCGACGAACTCAGCGATGCCTTGCTTCAGGATGAAGATGAGGCCGTGCCGGCACGCACTGCTCATGACAAGGCCACCGATGCCGAAGCGATTTCCTATCACTACGACCTGTCCAACGAGTTCTACCAATTGTGGCTCGATCCGGACATGGTCTATTCCTGTGCCTATTTCAAGGAGCCGGACAACGCCCTGGCCCCTGCTCAGCAGGACAAGTTCGACCACTTGTGCCGCAAGCTGCGCCTGCAGGCTGGCGATTACCTGCTGGATGTCGGTTGTGGCTGGGGCGGGTTGGCGCGATTCGCCGCTCGCGAGTATGGCGCCAAGGTGTTCGGCATCACCCTGAGCAAGGAGCAGCTGAAGCTGGGCCGCCAGCGGGTGAAGGAGGAGGGCCTGGCTGACAAGGTCGACCTGCAGATCCTCGACTACCGCGACCTGCCCCAGGATGGCCGCTTCGACAAGGTGGTCAGCGTCGGCATGTTCGAGCATGTCGGCCACGCCAATCTCGAGCTGTACTGCAAACGGCTGTTCGGTGCGGTGCGCGAAGGTGGCCTGGTGATGAACCATGGCATCACTGCCAAGCATGTCGATGGCCGCCCCGTCGGCCGCGGCGCGGGCGACTTTATCGACCGTTATGTGTTCCCCCATGGCGAGCTGCCGCATATCTCGATGATCACTGCACGGATTTGCGAAGCGGGTCTGGAGGTGGTCGACATCGAGAGCCTGCGCCTGCACTACGCCAAAACCCTGAACCACTGGAGCGAGAACCTCGAGAACCAGTTGCATCGTGCTGCCGCGCTGGTGCCGGAGAAGACCTTGCGTATCTGGCGCCTGTACCTGGCCGGTTGTGCCTATGCCTTCACCAAGGGCTGGATCAACCTCCATCAGATTCTCGCAGTGAAGCCTTACGCCGACGGTCACCACGACCTGCCATGGACCCGTGAGGACCTGTATCGCTGACCTGTACAGCGGCGTGCTTGTCCGGCACGCCGCTGCGCGCTACAGGATTGGTGAAATCAGGCGTGCGATGCGCATCCCCAACTGCTGCAGACGATGGGTGTCGCGGCTGTCTTCAGCGGTGATCTCCCTGGCCTGCTCGAAATCATTCACCAGCATGTGCTCGACCTGATCGGCAAAGGCGCGATCCACTGTGAGCAAGGTGATCTCGAAATTCAGCCGGAACGACCGGTTGTCGAGGTTGGCGCTGCCGATGGCACTGACCTCATCGTCCACCAGCACCACCTTCTGGTGCAGGAAGCCCGGTTGATAGCGGAACATGCGCACCCCGGCGCGAACCGCTTCGAAGGCGAACAGGCTGGAGGCGGCGTAGACGATGCGGTGGTCGGGGCGTGAGGGAATCAGGATGCGCACATCGACGCCCCTCAGTACCGCCAGGCGCAGGGCGGCGAAGATGGCTTCGTCGGGAATGAAGTAGGGGCTGGTGATCCATACCCGGCTGCTTGCCGAGTGAATCGCCTCTAGGAAGAACAGCGCGCAGGTTTCCTGGGGGTCGGCCGGGCCGCTGGCCAGTGCCTGGCACAGCACGCCATCCTCGGGGTAGGCATCAGGCAGGATCAGCGGCGGGAGCTGGCGCGTGGCCCAGTACCAGTCCTCGGCGAAGGACTCCTGCAGGCAGGCCAGCACCGGGCCGCTTATCTGCACGTGGGTATCGCGCCACGGCGAGAGCTTGGGGTGTGCCCCGAGGTATTCGTCGCCCACGTTGTGGCCGCCGAGAAAACCTTGCAGGCCATCGACCACCACGATCTTGCGATGGTTGCGAAAGTTGACCTGGAAACGGTTGAACCAGCCGCGCCGTGTGGCGAACGCTTCGATCTGCACGCCACCGTCACGCAGCACCTGGCTGTAGCTGCCCGGCAGCGCGTGACTGCCGACGCGGTCGTAGAGCACGAACACCCGTACACCTTCGGCGGCCTTGCGCAGCAATAGCTGCTGCAGCTCCTTGCCCAGGGCATCGTCGTGGATGATGAAGAACTGCACCAGCACGGTGTCCCGCGCCATGCGGATGGCGGAAAAGATCGCCTCGAACGTGGCCGAGCCATCGATCAGCAGTTTCACTTCGTTGTTGGCCAGGCATGGCATGCGCCCGAGCCTGGGCATGGCGCGCAGGGCGGCATAGCCGCCCGACTCCCGGGCGGTCAGTGCTTCCTCCACCCATGGGCGCCAGTTCAGGTTGGCCATGGCCACATGCATTTCCTGGTTGGCCTGACGCCGCGCCTGGATATACGCATAGAAGGAGCGTGCGCCGAATACCAGGTAGGGGACGAGGGTGAGGTAGGGGATGAACAGCAGCGACATGGCCCAGGCAATCGCACCTTGGGCGGTGCGTACGGTGAACACCGCATGGAGCGCGGCGGTCAGGCCGAGCAGGTGAATCAGACCGAGCACGTAACCGAAAAAGTAGGGGCTGTGGTAATCCATACGCATCCTGCTTGCCGAGAGCACTGCTGCTAACAGACCACGTTCGAGGGGGCCACTGCAACCCGCAGGCGAATTCGGCGTCTAAAGGCTCAGTCCGGCCAGAGCCGGTATTTCGAGGAGCTTTCATCCATGAAGATTCGTCTGCCACTGCTCGCCCTGGTACTGGGGTTGGGCAGCCCGCTGGTTCACGCGCAGATGTTGCAACCCGGCTTGTGGGAGTTGACCACCAGCAACATGCAGGTCGATGGCAAGCCGTTGCCAGACATGGAGTTCATGCTCGGCCAGTTGAAGAACCTGCCGCCCGAGCAACGGGCGATGATGGAAGGTGCCCTGGCCAAGCAGGGCATCACCGTGGGCGGCAAGGGTGTGCGTTCGTGCCTGACACCCGAGCAGGTCAAGACCAACGACATTCCGCTGCAGGACCCGCAATCGGGCTGTACGCAGAAGATCACCGAGCGCAATGGCAATGTCTGGAAGTTCCAGTTCAGCTGCCCGAAAGCCCAAGGCAACGGCCAAGCCACCTTCCTCAGCGACCGTGAGTTTGTTACCAAGGTCAACGGCACATTCAATGCGTCCGGCGTTCAGCAACAGGGCAGCATGGATACCCGGGCGGTCTGGCTGGGTAACGACTGTGGAACAGTGAAGCCACGCAGTTGAAGTAGCGCTCACCACCGATGTTGAGTAACCGCGACCGCGTCGTGGGCATGCAGGCTCTCTGCGTGTTCCACGCGCACGCTGAACCCCGCCACCTCCTCTATCTGCGTCAATGCCAGGTGCAGGCGCCGGGCAGCATCTTCGCAGAACATCAGGTTCTGACCATTGGCCAGGGCAAATGCCTGTTCGTCTGCGCGCTTCACGGCGGTCTGCACTGCAGTGCCCAGCGCAGCTTCCGCCGCGTCGATCAGCCCTGTCAGGTTCAGCGCTTCCCCTGCAAGGCGTACCTGAAGCCTGGCCAGGCTCCGTTGGCTATGGGGCGTCGCGACGATCCCGTCACTGCTGCCCAGCCATTGGCGAATGCCGCGCCTATCCAATGGCCGATGGGCAAAGTCCCTGTCGAACTGCTCCTGGATCAGCTGCCTTGCAAGTGCTGCCGAGCATGGGCAGGTCGACGAGTAGGGCACATCTACTGATAGTTCCACGTGGAACATTTCATATTCCAGCTTGGCATCCACGGTCACCGGGTAGCGCTTCCAGCCAGCCAACGGGCTGATCAGTGCCGACCGTTTGAGCAGATGATCAAAGGTCAGGCGCAGATAAGCATTGTTGGACAGGCCGGTGTGGCTAAGCAGAAATGCCCGCAGTATCTGGCGTAGAAGCGGGGGTGACAGGGGTTGATGCTCCAGCGCCTCCAATGCCAGGTACAGCCGGGACATGTGGATGCCGCGTGAGGCACCATCGTCGAGGCTCACTCCGGCATCGGCGAATGCGGTGACGGTGCGCCCGTCGAGTTGCAGCGCAACGGCGATACCACTCATGCCCACCCAGTCCAGCGGCAGTGCCTGTTGGTTGCTCTGGGCGGCGACATCGGGAAGGGAGAGGCTGGTCATGGAAGAAATCCTGAACGGTTAAGTCACTGGCAACCGCCGATGAGGCTGCAATGCAGGTTGAAGCGTTGGCCGCTGGAGCTGGAAACACGATTCAGCGTGGTCCAGCCAATACGCCGGCTGTAGCCGACCCAAGCCTCGCCGTCGCTGGCCAGGCCGGTGAAAAACGTTAATGCGCCGTGGCGGCTGTTGGTTTGTGCCCACAGCCGCTTGCTCGCAACTTCATACCCGCGCAAGTAAAAGGTGCTGCCCTCGGTTCGCACGCTGTAGTAATTGCCCTTGCTGTCTTGGCAGGCCAGCAGGGTTGCGCTGCGGGTGCACCGTGCAAGGTCGGTAGTGGGCATGGCAAAGAGCTGCTCTGGATGGACGAGCAGCAGCAGGGCGATGACGCCAGGTAGTTTCATGACGCTCTCCAGACAACCGTTCGGCGATACGGCTTGGCGAAATTGTATTGTTATAATATAACATTATGCAATGCATCGTTTCGAATGCGCCTGCCCGATGAGGTTCGTCATGCCCAACCGTCTTCCTGTCACCGTGCTGTCCGGCTTCCTGGGTGCCGGCAAGAGCACGTTGCTCAACCATGTCCTGCGTAACCGCGACAACTTGCGCGTGGCCGTGATCGTCAACGACATGAGTGAAATCAACATCGATGCCAGTGAGGTGCAACGCAATGTCAGCCTCAACCGCGCTGAGGAAAAGCTGGTTGAGATGAGCAACGGCTGCATCTGCTGCACACTGCGTGAAGACCTGCTGGAGGAGGTGGCCCGGTTGGCGGGCGAGGGTCGCTTCGATTACCTGCTGATCGAGTCCACGGGTATATCAGAGCCGCTGCCGGTCGCCGAGACGTTCACCTTTCGTGATGAGCAGGGCCGCAGTCTCTCCGACATGGCACGCCTCGACACCATGGTCACCGTTGTCGATGGGCTGAACTTCCTTCGCGATTATCAGGCAGCCGAAAGCCTGGCCAGCCGGGGCGAGACCTTGGGCGAAGGTGACGAACGTTCGATCAGTGACTTGCTGATCGAGCAGGTCGAATTCGCCGACGTATTGTTGCTGAGCAAGATCGACCTGATCAGCCAGCATGAGCGCGAAGAATTGACCGCCATCCTGCGCAGCCTCAATGCGCGGGCGCAGATCGTGCCGATGGTGATGGGCCAGGTGCCTTTGGCGCGCATCCTCGATACCGGCCTGTTCGATTTCGACCAGGCCGCGCAGGCGCCGGGCTGGCTGCAGGAGCTGCGTGGCGAACATGTGCCGGAAACCGAGGAGTATGGCATTGCCGCGACCACCTGGCAGGCGCGCCGGCCATTCCACCCGCAGCGCTTCTTCGACTTTATCCACAAGCCCTGGAGCAACGGCCGCTTGCTGCGCTCCAAAGGGTTCTTCTGGCTGGCCAGCAAGTTCCAGGAGGCCGGTAGCTGGTCGCAGGCCGGGGGCATGATGCGCCATGGCCTGGCTGGTCGTTGGTGGCGTTTCGTGCCGCGCGAGCAGTGGCCGCAGGATGAAGAGAACACTGCGGCGATCCTCAAGCAGTGGTCCGCGCAAGCGGGTGACTGCCGGCAGGAACTGGTCTTCATCGGGCAGAACATCGACTTTGTTCGGTTATCCACAGAGCTGGAAGCCTGCCTGCTCGATGACCAGGAAATGGAGTTGGGGCCGATGGGCTGGCTGCGCCTGCCGGACCCGTTTGGTGCGTGGCATGAGGACGCTGCGGCATGACTGTGGATATCCGCCAGGTCTTTGGTGAGTCACCCCAGGTGATGACGGAGATTCTCCAGGATGGGGTCAACCTCGCGGTCTGGCAGCGCCGCCTGCCGGCCCAGGTCGAGGACTTCGCCAACCTGGTGCTGAGCCTGGGCCAGCCATTGGCCGATGAGCGCGTGATCGAGGTGGATGAACGCCAGCCGCCAGCGTTGCCCGGGCTGCTCAGAGAAACCGCCGATCTGCATGGCTACGATGGTTTCGTCGCCGATGTGGCCTGGCTGGTGGCGGCCTATACCTGCCTGCTGGGCGCTCGGCGCCTGGGGGTGCGGCTGCGGGTGCTTGAGGGGGCGATGTGCCCGCGCATGCATGTGGACCATGTGCCATTGCGCCTGCTCAGTACCTACGCCGGCGCAGGTAGCGAATGGCTGCCAGAGGGAGCCATCGACCGTACCCGGTTGCAGCTGGCGCCGCCGCCTGTGGATAACGTCCGGCGATTAGCGGCGGGAGAGGTAGCCCTGCTCAAGGGCGAGAAGTGGCTGGGCAACGAGGGTGCGGGCTTGGTCCACCGGTCCCCGCAGACCCCCGCCGGGGAACGTCGCTTGCTGTTGAGCCTGGACTGGTTGGAATGAATTGCCGGACGCCCCGGTATAGACTGCCATCAAGCCCTTGCGATACCGAGCCATGTTGCAGAACATCCCCACCCATGTGATCGCCGGCCCGCTAGGTGCCGGCAAGACCAGCCTGATCCGTCACTTGCTGGACCAACGACCGATTGGTGAGCGTTGGGCCGTGCTGGTCAACGAATTTGGCCAGATCGGCCTGGATGCCGCCTTGCTCAGCCGTGATGAGGCGGGCATCGCCATCGGAGAGGTGGCGGGAGGCTGCCTGTGCTGCGTCAATGGCGCACCGTTCCAGGTGGGGCTCGGCCGTCTGCTGCGCAAGGCGCGCCCGGATCGCCTGTTCATCGAACCGTCCGGCCTCGGTCACCCCCTCCAATTGCTAGAGCAGCTGGAGCGGGCGCCTTGGACCGGTGTATTGTCGGTCCAGCCACTGTTGATGGTGCTGGATGCCGCGGCTCTGTCCAGGGGGGTTGGCTTGCCCGAGGCGCAGAGCATGGCATTGGCGAAGGCGGGGTTGCTGCTGTTCAACAAGGCGAGTGCCGTGGATGCTGCCACCCGCCTGTTGATAACTGCATCATTGCCTGAAGTCCCGGCGTTGTGGACGGATCATGGCGCGCTAGCGCTCGCCGGTTTGCCTGTATCGTCCGCGGCGTCAGCGGGTTCACTCGACCTTGCCAGCCTGCCTGTGGATAACAGCCCCGTACCACGGCCCTCCTTGTGGGTGGATCCGCAGCAACCGATCTGTCAGTCCCGGTTGGCGGAGGAGGGCTGGAGCGTAGGTTGGCGCTGGCATCCGGGCCAGGTCTTCGATGAAATGGCGCTACGTGGCGTTCTTGAACAATGGTCGTGGCGCCGGGCAAAGGGGGTTATCCACAGCGCGGCGGGGTGGCAGTCGTTCAATGGCCTGGAACGTGGGGCGCTGGAATGGCGCCCCAGCGAATGGCGCAGGGACTCGCGCATCGAGCTGATATTCGATCAGCCACAACCCTTGCAGATGCTCCAGGCGGCCATCGGCAAGTGTTACCTGGCGGGGTGATCAATTGCGCCAGCGGTTATGTTCCTGGCGCCACTGCTGCATTTCGATGACGTTGTCGGTACGTGGTGGGGTATTTATCTCGAACGGGTAGGGGGCGAGTTCGATCTGCATGGTGTGGGCACCGAACTGGGTGACGGTGCCGGGGTGGCGTTGTTCGCCGGTAACGGTGAACTCGAAGTTGTAGATGCGCGCCAGGCGCTTTCGGCCATTGGCGTCGCGCACGAAGGCGATGCGCTTGAGTGCCACGGCGTCGTCGAGCAGTTCCAGGTCGAGCTTGGCGCAATGCTGCTTGACCCGCGCCAGGGCCTTCTCGCGAAGCCCGTGGTTGTGCCACAGCCAGGCGCCTGCGGTCGCCACCAGCATCAGGACGAAAAGGTTTTCCAGGGTCAGCATTTGCGTAAGCTCCAGACAGGTCGATCCAGCTTAACTGCGTCTCTGGCCTGTCGTACAGATGGCAATCAGGTTCATACTGCGGGCCGCACATTTCTTCACACAGTTTCGGAAGCGCCCTGCATGAAACGTACACCGCACCTGCTCGCCATTCAGTCCCACGTGGTCTTTGGACACGCCGGCAACAGCGCCGCGGTGTTTCCCATGCAGCGGGTCGGGGTCAACGTCTGGCCACTCAACACGGTGCAGTTCTCCAACCACACTCAGTATGGCCAGTGGGCGGGGGAAGTGCTTGCGCCAGCGCAAATTCCTGCGTTGGTGGAAGGCATTTCCAATATCGGCGAATTGGGCCACTGCGATGCGGTGCTGTCGGGTTACCTGGGCAGTGCCGAGCAGGGGCGGGCGATCCTGGCTGGCGTCGAGCGGATCAAGGCGGTCAATCCCAGGGCCTTGTACCTGTGCGATCCGGTCATGGGCCACGCCGAGAAAGGTTGCATCGTGCCGGCCGAGGTCAGTGAGTTCCTGCTCGAGCAGGCCGTGGCCAAGGCCGATATCCTGTGCCCCAACCAGCTCGAGCTGGACAGTTTCTGTGGCCGTCGCGCGCAGTCGCTGGAGGATTGCGTGGGCATGGCGCGCGGGTTGCTGGAGCGTGGGCCGCAGGTTGTGCTGGTCAAGCACCTGAATTATCCACAGCGCGCGGACGATGCCTTCGAGATGCTCCTGGTGACCCGTGAAGCCAGCTGGCACCTGCGTCGGCCGTTGCTGGCGTTCCCGCGTCAGCCGGTAGGGGTGGGCGACCTGACGTCAGGTTTGTTCCTGGCCCGGGTGCTGCTTGGCGACAACTGGCTGCACGCCTTCGAGTTCACCGCCGCCGCCGTGCATGAGGTGCTACTGGAAACCCAGGCCTGCGCCAGCTACGAACTGCAACTGGTGCGGGCCCAGGATCGCATCGCCCATCCACGGGTGCGCTTCGAGGCGCAGCGCTTGATGTACTAGATCGCGTCGGTCTTGAGGTTCTGGTAGCGCTGCTCCAGCTCCTGGCGGATCTGGCGGCGCTGCTGGCCTTGCAGGAAGCGGCGCTTCTCCTCGCTGCTCTGCGGCTGGCGCGGTGGCACCTTCACCGGACGACGGTCGTCGTCCACCGCGACCATGGTGAAGAAGCAACTGTTGGAGTGGCGCACCGAGCGCTCGCGGATATTCTCGGTGACAACCTTGATGCCCACCTCCATCGAGGTGTTGCCGGTGTAGTTGACCGAGGCCAGGAAGGTCACCAGCTCGCCGACGTGCACCGGCTCGCGGAAGATCACCTGGTCCACCGACAGGGTCACCACATAGGTGCCGGCATAGCGGCTGGCGCAGGCATAGGCGACTTCGTCGAGGTACTTGAGCAGGGTGCCGCCGTGTACGTTGCCAGAGAAATTGGCCATGTCCGGTGTCATCAGGACGGTCATGGTCAGCTGGGCGTTTCCAGGTTCCATAGAGAGCTCACGGTGAATTTGCACGGTATCGGGGCGGGTATCTGCAGACACTTCTGTTTCCCCTCTTTGAGGTTTCCCATCCTGGTACGGGACGTCGGCTGACGCTCCATCGTCACGCCAATATTGCCATCGGCGGTGTCGAATCTGCCGATCTGTTTCTGCATATTGCATTGGCAATTTGCGGCAAGGCGCGATGTTAACCTGACGACGCCCATGCAACGTGGGCTTTTGCGTCAATCACAACAGTATGTGCCCGCTCCGCGCCCAGGGTCTTATCGGTAGAGGAGCGGTTCGCCCCAGCATCGAAAACAAGGAGTAACACGCCATGCATGCCATCAGCTTCATCCAGGATCTGGCGGTGATCATGCTGGTTGCCGGGGTGGTCACCATTCTCTTTCATCGCTTCAAGCAGCCTGTGGTGCTGGGCTACATCGTCGCCGGCTTCATCATCGGTCCACACACGCCGCCGTTCGGGCTGATCCACGACGAAGACACGATCAAGACCCTGGCCGAACTGGGGGTGATCTTCCTGATGTTCTGCCTGGGCCTGGAGTTCAGCCTGCGCAAGCTGTTCAAGGTCGGCGCCACGGCGTTCATCGCCGCCTTCCTGGAAATCGTCCTGATGATCTGGATCGGTTTCGAGATAGGTCGCTGGTTTGGCTGGAACACCATGGATTCGCTGTTCCTCGGGGCGATCCTGGCGATTTCCTCGACCACCATCATCGTCAAGGCGCTCAACGACCTGAAAATGAAGAACGAGCGCTTTGCCCAACTGATCTTCGGCGTGCTGATCGTCGAGGACATTCTCGGCATCGGTATCATCGCGCTGCTGTCGGGCATAGCCGTCAGTGGCACGGTGAGCTCTGGCGAGGTGTTCTCGACCGTGGGCAAGTTGTCGCTGTTCATGATCGTCGCGCTGGTCATCGGCATCCTGCTGGTGCCGCGGTTGTTGGCCTACGTGGCGAAGTTCGAAAGCAACGAGATGCTGCTGATTACCGTGCTGGGCCTGTGTTTCGGCTTCTGCCTGCTGGTGGTCAAGCTTGAGTACAGCATGGTGCTGGGTGCCTTCCTGATCGGCGCGATCATGGCCGAGTCCCGTGAGCTGCTGAAGATCGAGCGCCTGATCGAGCCGGTGCGCGACTTGTTCAGTGCCATCTTCTTCGTGGCCATCGGCTTGATGATCGACCCGTCGATCCTGCTCGAATACGCCTGGCCGATCGTGGTCATCACCCTGGCGGTGGTGCTGGGCAAGATGCTCTCCTGCGGCATGGGGGCGTTCATTGCCGGCAATGATGGACGCACTTCGCTGCGTGTGGGGATGGGGCTTTCGCAGATCGGTGAATTCTCCTTCATCATCGCCGCCCTGGGCATGACCCTGCAGGTCACCAGCGACTTCCTCTACCCGGTCGCGGTGGCCGTCTCGGCCATCACCACCTTGCTCACACCCTACCTGATTCGCGCTGCCGACCCGTTGTCGATCAAGCTGGGCAAGGTAGTACCAAGCCGTCTGGCACGGGTGCTTTCACTGTACGGCGAGTGGTTGCGCAGTATCCAGCCCCAAGGCGAGGGGGCCATGCTGGCGGCGATGATCCGGCGCATCTTGTTGCAGGTGGGGGTTAACCTGGCGCTGGTGATCGCGATCTTCTTCAGTGGCGGCTACTTTGCCGGGCGTATCGGCGCCTGGTTGAGCGAATGGGTCTCGGATGCCGGTCAGCAGAAGGCACTGATCTGGGGCGCGGCGTTGCTGCTGTCGCTGCCGTTCCTGATCGCCGCCTATCGCAAGCTCAAGGCGCTGTCGATGCTGCTGGCGGAGATGGGGGTCAAACCCGAGATGGCGGGGCGGCATACCCAGCGTGTACGGCGGGTAATTGCCGAGGTGATACCGTTGTTGTCACTGCTGGTGATCTTCCTGCTGCTGTCAGCCTTGTCGGCGAGCATTCTGCCGACCAGCGAACTGCTGCTGATCATCGCGGTAGTGGCGGCGGTGGTGGTGGCGCTGCTGTGGCGCTGGCTGATCCGTGTGCATACGCGAATGCAGGTGGCGTTGCTAGAGACGTTGGAGAACAGCCGCGATCATTCGCACTGAGGGAGCGGTTAACGCTTTCTGCGCAAGATTTCACCGTCGTCCGAGGGGATGGAGCGGTAGCAGTGTCGCCAGGCGCAGAGAGCCTGGCGATTCTACGAGTGATTGGTAGCTATAAGCCATCACTTTGTGCGGGTATTTCTCATTCAGCTTTCCAGCCAGACATCCCGCGCCCAGTGCCAGACCGATTCCCAGCTTTCCTCGGTGACGATTTCCTCTTCACCGGACCACAGCACCACGGTGCCGTCCTCTTCAACGCAGTAGAAATCGTCTCCGTCCTGGCAGATCGGGATGAGGTCGCGGGGCACGCCGGCGTCCCAGGCATTGGCCGCCACCTCCGGCAGGTAGGTGTGGGATTGCGGGTCGGTCACGGTCACCGGCTCGAGGCTGCCGTACACCACGTCACTGACGGTCAGCAGGTATTCCTTGAACACGAAGGGGATATTGATGAACAGCTCTTCCTCGATTTCGACCAGCTGATCCTCGTCCGGCAGTTCCAGCGGCACCGGTACCGGCTCGTTGGCTTCACGGAGTTGTTCGATCACTTCTTCCACGGTTCACATCCTCTGACCTTATGACAACGCTGCGCGTTATACCCTAGTAGGCCGCTCTGGCAAAAGCAAAAACCCCGGGACAGGCCCGGGGTTTTTTCTGCAACGTGCGACGGTTAACCGTTTTGGCGGATACCGGCCAGCAGCCAAGGCTGGTTTTCGCCCTGGGCGCGAACCATGTGCCAGCTTTCGCTGAACGCTTCGCCCTGGTCGAAGCGCGAAGTCTTCGACACGCCACGGAAGGTAAGGGTGGCGTCGGTCTGGTCGGCGCGGTCGTCTACGCCGTCCAGTTGCACATCGAGGTCGTCGATGTAGGTGGACTGGAAGCCTTCACCTTGTTCCGCGCGCTCACGCTTGAGGAACTCGAGCATCTGCGGGGTGACGAACTCGGCGATCTTGTCCATCTCGTTGGCGTCCCAGTGCTGCTGCAGCGACTGGAAGTGCGAACGGGCGGCGGCCAGGAAGCTGGCTTCGTTGAACCAGGCCGGGGCGTTGATTGCAGGCGCGGCAACCGGTGCGGCGGCACCGCCGAAGATCGACTGCGGGGCGGCCTGCGGCTGGGCTTCACGCTGGTACGGGGCATGGCCGGCGGCAGCGTGTTGCGGCTGCTGCTGGCGGCGTCGCGCGGCGATGAAGCGGAAGACCAGGAAGGCGATCAGGCCCATGATCAGGAAGTCGAGGATCTGCATGCCATCGAAGCCGTCGCCCATGAACATGGAGGCCAGCAGGCCACCGGCGGCGAGGCCGGCCAGTGGACCGAGCCAGCGCGAGGCGCCGCTGGCGGCAGCGGGTGCGCGGCCTGGCGCGGTTGGGGCGGCGGCAGGGGTGGTCGGGGTTGCCTGGCGGGTCTGGTGGATAGGCGCGGAGCCCGAGCTCTTGCCGCCACCGAAGCGCTTGGCGTTGGCGTCGAGGCTCAGCGTCAGGCCGACGCAGAGCGCCAGAGCGATGCTAAGAAAACGTTGCATAAGTTGGGGATTCCCGTTTGTGTGGATTGCACGCGCGTCATGGTGCACATGAACCGGCAGACATAGCCAGCGACAACATGTTTCGAGCTTTTGCCTGATAGTCGGGAATGCGGACGGGCGTTGTCTGAAAGGTCATCGCGGGGCACGCCCCGCGATTGGGCTCAGATGGCTTCCAGCTTGGCGTATCCAAGCATCAGCCATTTGCTGCCTTCGGAGAAGTTCACCTGCACCCGCGCCTGGGCACCGGAGCCCTCGAAGTTGAGGATCACGCCTTCGCCGAACACCGCATGCTGCACCCGCTGGCCAAGGCTGAAGGCGGTCTGCGGGATGCTGGCGTTGGCGAACAGGCTGCTCGCGGGCGTCTTGGCGCCGCCGAACGGGCGGCTGACGGTATTCGACAGGCGCACTTCCTGCACCAGCCCGGCCGGAATCTCCCGGACGAAACGCGACACCTTGTTGTAGGTTTCGCTGCCGTACAGGCGACGGGTTTCGGCGTAGGTCATGAACAGCTGGCGCATGGCCCGGGTGATGCCCACATAGGCCAGGCGCCGTTCTTCTTCGAGGCGGCCGGGTTCTTCGAGGCTCATCTTGTGCGGGAACAGGCCTTCCTCCATGCCCACCAGGAACACGTAGGGGAACTCCAGGCCTTTGGCGCTGTGCAGGGTCATCAGCTGGATGCTGTCCTCGTGCTCGTCGGCCTGGGTGTCCCCGGCCTCCAGCGAGGCATGACCGAGGAACGCCGACAGTGGCGACAGGTCGGCGTCGTCGTCGCTGGTCTCGAAGTTGCGCGCCGCGCTGACCAGTTCCTCAAGGTTTTCCACCCGGGCCTGGCCTTTCTCGCCCTTTTCTTCCTGGTGGTAGATGATCAGGCCGGACTGTTCGATGACGGTCTGGGTCATCAGGTGCAGTGGCATGTCCAGCACCTTGGCGGCGAGGTTCTCGAGCAGCTCGATGAAGGCACCCAGCGCACTGGCGGCGCGGCCCTTGAGGGCCTTGGCAGCCAGCAGCTGGCACATGGCGTCCCACATCGACAGCTGGCTGTGGCGGGCGTGTTCGCGGATGGCCTCGACGGTCTTCTCGCCGATGCCGCGTGGCGGCACGTTGATCACCCGCTCCAGCGCCGCGTCGTTGCCGCGGCCCTCGAGCAGACGCAGGTAGGCCATGGCGTTCTTGATCTCGGCGCGTTCGAAGAAGCGCTGGCCGCCATAGATGCGGTAGGGAATGCGTTCGCGCAGCAGGGCCTCTTCCAGCACCCGCGACTGGGCGTTGGAACGGTAGAGGATGGCGATCTCGTCGCGAGCGTTGCCCTGCTTGATGAGACTTTCGATGGTCTCTACCACGTAGCGCGCTTCGTCGTGCTCGTTGTACGCAGCGTAGAGCGTTAGGGGTTCGCCCTCGCCCATGTCGGTCCACAGTTCCTTGCCCAGGCGTCCGCTATTGTTGGCGATCAGGGCGTTGGCCGCCTTGAGGATGCCGCCGGTGGAACGGTAGTTCTGCTCCAGGCGGATCAACTCGGCGTCGGGGAAGTCGGCGGTGTATTGGTGGATGTTCTCGATCTTGGCGCCACGCCAGCCGTAGATCGACTGATCGTCGTCACCCACCGCCATCAGGCTGTCGCCACCGGAGGCCAGCAGGCGCAGCCAGGCGTACTGCACGGCGTTGGTGTCCTGGAACTCGTCCACCAGCAGGTGGCGGAAGCGGCGCTGGTAATGCTTGAGCAGGTCCGGTTGGTCGCGCCACAGGTCGAGGGCGCGCAGCAGCAGTTCGGAGAAATCGATGACCCCGGCGCGGTCGCAAGCCTGTTCATAGGCGACATAGATGTCGCGCATGGTGGCCAGGAACAGGTCGCCGCTGGCCTGGATATGCCGCGGGCGCAGGCCCTCGTCCTTCTGGCCGTTGATGAACCACTGCACCTGGCGCGCGGGCCATTTCTGCTCGTCCAGGCCCATTTCGCGGATCACCCGCTTGACCAGGCGCTGCTGGTCGTCGCTGTCGAGGATCTGGAAGTTCTGCGCCAGCCCTGCCTCCTGCCAGTGCGCCCGCAACAGCCGGTGGGCCAGGCCGTGGAACGTGCCGACCCACATGCCGGCCGGATTGATGCCCAGCAGTTGCTCGATACGCTGGCGCATTTCCGCCGCGGCCTTGTTGGTGAACGTCACCGACAGGATCGAGTGCGGCGAAGCCTGTTCGACCTGGATCAGCCAGGCGATACGGTGCACCAGCACGCGGGTCTTGCCCGAGCCGGCGCCGGCCAGCACCAGTTGGCGCCCGACGGAGGCCGCCACGGCCTGGCGCTGGGCGTCGTTGAGGGAGTTCAGCAGGAGGGAGAGGTCGTCATTATGCATGCGGGCATTCTATGGCCGCGCGCAGGCAGGGGCAAACGCCCGCGCTGCAAATCACCGCACAGGCCATCTACCGTTCATCGGCGCTGCTGGCAGCGCCCCGTGGTTGAGCGGTCAGACCTGGACGGACAAGACATTTTCCAAATCATGACGTAGAGCAGTTTGGTCTGACGCGACGCTTGTGTATTCTCCCTGCACATTTGTGGTCAGCCATAACAAGAACTCAAAAGAATCCAGCCATATGACCCAGGATTGCATGGCGATCGGAGCATCGCCGGAGACGACACGGAGCGTTCGCAGGCAATTCGCCACCCAACTGTCGATCGAGCGTACTCGCCTGCTTTACCAGGGCTCTCTGCTGCCCACGTTGTTCATGCTGCTCAACGGCCTGCTCAGCGCCTGGCTGCTGTGGGGCCCTGGGCGCTATCTGCTGGTTGGCGTGTGGATGGCCTGGCTGCTGGCACTGGTGGTGCTGAGGGTGATCCAGGTGGCGGCCTTCGAATCGGCGACACCGGTTCGTCAGGCCAAACCAGTCTGGCGGCGGATGTTCCTGCTCGGTTCTGCGTTCAGCGGCCTGACCTTGGCCAGTGCGGTGATAGCCCTGGCGCCGGCGGACAACTTCGTGCAGCAGGCCTGGGTGTTCGGCTTGCTCGGGGCGGCGGCGTTGTCGGCCAGTGTCGCCTACGCGGTCAGCCTGCCGGCGTTCCTCAGCTTCGCGGTGCCGTGCCTGCTGCCGCCCATCGCGTTTCTCTTCGTCTATGACGCCGGGCACCAGCGTGGCTGGGGGTGGCTGGGGCTGATCCTGCTGGTGGCGCTGATGGTGGTGGCCTGGCAGGTCAATCGCCTGATTGAGCGTGGCTTGCTGCGTCGCTTCCAGAACCAGGCCCTGATCGAACATCTGCAGTGCGCCCAGCGCCACAGCGAGGGGCTGAACCGCAAGCTCAGCGCCGAAATCGCCCAGCGCCGCCAGGCCGAGGATGACCTGCGCCAGGCCCATGCCGGCCTTGAACAGCGCGTGGCCGAGCGCAGCCATGAACTGGACCTGGCCAACCAGGCCCTGAGCAAGAGCGAGCAGCGCCTGGCCCTGGCCCTGCAGGCCAGCGAGCTGGGGCTGTGGGATTGGAACCTGGAGACTGACGAGGTCCATCACACGCAACTGCATGCCCTGTTCGGCCTCGACGCCGAGCAGGTCCGTTCGGTGCGCGCCGACCTCAAGCCGCGGCTGCACCCCGATGACCTGCCGCTGCTGCGGCGCACGCTGGTCGAACACCTCAAGGGGCGCACCGAGGACTACCGGGTCGAGTACCGGGTGCGCCATGCCCAGGGCCACTGGTGCTGGATCGAGGACCGTGGGCGGGCGGTGGAATCCGATGCCCAGGGCAAGGTCCTGCGCATGCTGGGCACCCGTCGTGATATCACCGTACAGAAGGAGCAGGAGGAGCAGCAACGTCTGGCCGCGACGGTGTTCGAGGCAGCCAGCGAGGGCATCGCCATTCTCGATGCCGACTTCCAGCTGCTGGCGGTCAACCAAGCCTTCTGCGATGTCACTGGCTATGGCCGCGCCGAGCTGATAGGCCGCAACGCCCTGGAGCTGCCCTGCAGTCGTGACGCCCGGCGCCACAGCCAGGCCATTGATCAGGCGCTGGACCAGCAGGGCCGCTGGCAGGGCGAGTTGGTCGAGGCGCGCAAGAGCGGCGAACTCTACCCCCAATGGTTGCAGCTCAACAGCGTGAGCGATGTGCGGGGGCGCATCGTCAATATCGTCGGCTTCTTCACCGACCTGTCGGCGCGCCGAGAATCTGAGGAGCGCCTGCGCTACCTGGCACATTACGACGACCTCACCGGCCTGGCCAACCGTGCGTTGTTCCGCCTGCGCCTGCACGAGGCGGCGCAGCGCCTGCGCCTGAATGGCCGCAGCCTGGCGCTGCTGCACGTCGACCTGGACCGCTTCAAGCTGCTCAACGAGAGCCTGGGCCATGAACTGGCCGACCAGTTGCTCAAGAAGATGGCCCAGCGCCTGGCCAACGCGGTGCCCGAGGCCGACACCGTGGCGCGCCTGTCTGGCGACGAGTTCGCGGTGCTGTTCGACGGCTATACCAACTTATCCAGCCTGGTGCGTGTCACCACCCGGCTGCTGGACAAACTGCGCGTGCCCCTGCGTGTGGGCGGGCACGAGGTGGTGATCAGCGCCTCGGTGGGCATCAGCTTGCTGTCCGACGCCAGCCTGGATCTCAATGCCCTGGTCAGCCAGGCCGACATGGCCAAGCAGCATGCCAAGCATCTGGGCGGCGACAGCTTCCAGTTCTATACCGAGAGCCTGCGTGCCAGCACCTTGGAGCGCCTGCAACTGGAGAACCAGTTGCGCAAGGCCATCGACGAAGGCCAACTGCTGGTCTACTACCAGCCCAAGCTGTGCCTGCGCACCGGCCAGCTGCACGCCGCCGAGGCCCTGGTACGCTGGCAGCACCCGCAATGGGGCATGGTGCCACCCAGCGAGTTCATCGGTCTGGCGGAGGAAACCGGGTTGATCGCGCCCATGGGCGAGTTCGTGCTGCGCCAGGCCTGCTGGCAAGCCTGCGAGTGGCTGCGCCAGGGCCTGGAAGTGCGTGTTTCGGTCAACCTGTCGGTGTACCAGTTGCGCCAGGGCAAGCTGGTCAGCCTGGTGCGTCAGGTACTGCAGGAGTCCGGCCTGGCGCCGCACCTGCTGGAGCTGGAACTGACCGAAAGCCAGTTGCTGGACAGTGTCGAGCACATCATCGCCACCTTCGAGCAGCTACATGCGCTGGGGGTGAAGCTGGCCATCGACGATTTTGGTACCGGTTATTCGTCACTGAGCTACCTCAAGCGTTTCCCGGTCGATTACGTGAAGATCGACCAGGCGTTTATCCGCGGCCTGCTCGAAGGCACGCAGGACGCGGCCATCACTCGGGCGATCATTGCCATGGCCCAGAGCCTGCAATTGAAGGTGGTGGCCGAAGGGGTGGAAACCCGTGAGCAGCTGCAGTTCCTGCGCGAGCACGGCTGTGACGAGGTGCAGGGCTACCTGATCAGCCGGCCGGTCGATGCCGCGTCGTTCAAGGCGCTGCTGGGGCGTTCGACCGCCGACCTGGACTAGGCGTGCCAGGCCTGGCCCAGGCGCGCCAGCAGGCTGTTGGCCTGTTCCGGGCCATTGCTGCCGGCGGGGTAAGGGCGCGGCGCCTGGAAATGCTCCTCCCAGCCCTGCAGGATCGGGTCGATCCAGGCCCAGGCGGCTTCGACCTCGTCGCGGCGCATGAACAACGTCGAATCGCCTTCGAGTACATCCAGCAACAGCCGTTCGTAGGCCTCCCAACGGCGGGTCTGGGCGAAGGCCTGGGCCAGGTTGAGGTCCAGCTCGACCGGCGCCAGGCGCATGCCCTTGCCTGGGCTCTTGGTCATCATGCGCAGGCTGATGTGCTCGTCCGGTTGTAGCTGGATCAGCAGCTGGTTGACCTGGCCGCCGCTGAACAGCTCGTGCGGAACGGGTTTGAACTGGATGACGATCTGCGAGGAGCGCCGCGCCATGCGCTTGCCGGTACGCAGGTAGAACGGCACGCCGGCCCAGCGCCAGTTGTCGATGTGCGCCTGGACCGCGACGAAGGTTTCGGTGTCGCTGTCGTTGTCCACGTCCTTCTCGAAATAGTAGGCCGGCACTTCCTGGCCGCCGATCTTGCCGGCGCCGTACTGGCCGCGCACGGTCTTGTCCTGTACGTCCTGGCCGGTGATGGGCTTGAGGGCGCGGAGGATCTTCACCTTCTCGTCGCGTACCGCCTCGGCCTCGAACTCCGAGGGGGGCTCCATGGCCACCAGGCAGAGCAGTTGCAGCAGGTGGTTCTGCAGCATGTCGCGGGTGGCGCCGGCACGGTCGTAGTAGGCGCCACGGTTTTCCACACCGAGGGTTTCACAGACGCTGATCTGCACATGGTCGACCTGGCCGTTGCGCCATACCGGCTCGAGCAAGGCGTTGGCAAAGCGCAGGGCCATGAGGTTCTGCACGGTTTCCTTGCCCAGGTAGTGGTCGATGCGAAAGACCTGGGATTCGTCGAACACCGCGCCGATCGCTTCGTTGATCGCGGTGGCCGACTCCAGCGAGTGGCCGATGGGCTTTTCCAGCACGATGCGCGCTTCGCTGTCGGCCAGGCCGGCGATGCGCAGGTGAGTGGCAATCGGCACGAACAGCTTGGGCGCGGTGGCCAGGTAGAAGATCCGCGTCAGGCCGCCGGGCTCCCCCAGGTAGCGGGCCAGGCGGCCGAAGTCGGCGCTCTGCGCCGCGTCCATGGGGAAGTAGTCGAGCCGCGCCGAAAAGCGCTGCCAGACGTCTTCGTCGAAGTCCTGGCGGGCGACCTGCGCCCGGCAATGGCGTTCGGCGAGCTTGACGTAGTCGGTGCGCGGCAGGTTGCGTCGGGCCAGGGCGATAATCCGCACGGCCGTGTGCAGGCGGGCTTCGCGATACAGGTGGTAGAGCGCCGGGAGCAGTTTGTGCAGGGCCAGGTCGCCCGTGCCGCCGAAGACCAGGATGTCGCAAGGAATCGTCAAACCACCACTCTCCACGTTCGATTAGCTGGGCGGGTTGGCAAGCATGTAGTATAACTACAAGAAAGCTACATCCCGGCACGCCGATCATAACCGAGTCCAGCCCGTGAATCTGTTGCAACATATCGACCAATCGCGGCACCTGCTGCGCAAATCGGAACTCAAAGTGGCCGACCATGTGCTGCTCGATCCGGCTGCCGTCATGCACAGCTCGATGGCCGACCTGGCGCACAGCGTGGGGATCAGCGAACCGACCATCGTGCGCTTCTGCCGGGCGATCGGTTGCTCGGGCTTCCAGGATCTCAAGCTCAAGCTGGCGCAAAGCCTGGCTGCCGGTGCCAGCTTCGGTCAGTTCGCCATCCATGAAGACGACTCGGTCGCCGACTACAGCCTGAAGATCTTCGACACCACCCTGCATACCTTGATGGAAGTGCGCGAGCACCTCGATCCGCAAGCCTTGCAGCAGGCGGTGACGGCCATGGCCCAGGCCCAGCGAGTGGAGTTCTACGGTTTTGGTGCCTCGGGCGCGGTCGCGGCGGATGCGCAGCACAAGTTCTTCCGCCTGCTGCTCAGCGCAGCGGCCTATTCCGATCCGCACATGCAGGCAATGTCGGCTGTCACGCTCAAGCCGGGCGATGTGGCGGTGTGCATTTCCCAGTCGGGGCGCTCGAAGGACCTGCTGATCACCGCCAACCTGGTGCGCGAGAGCGGTGCCAACCTGATCACCCTGTGCCCGAGCCAGACACCGCTGGCCGAGCTGTCGACGGTCAACCTGGCCATCGACGTGCACGAGGACACCGAGATCTAC